>JAYSRS010000233.1:0-15587 GCA_043720935.1 Saprospiraceae bacterium | reverse complement strand
CGCTCACTCCGATAGATTTTCTCCCACGCACGCCTTTTTCGCGCAGCGAAAAACAGTGCGTATAAAATGTGGTTTTATTTATTTCGCATTCCTAAGCGTTTCCATTAAAAAAGATTTTTTTTAAAATTAGTCGTATCTCTAAAATCAGTGTGCCAATTTAGCCACTTGCGTAACATGAGTTAAGGGATACAAATCTGTGAAAAATCCGTGTAATCCGTGGACAACGCGTTTTAAAATTTTAAACAAAAAATAAGAAATTTGAACATTTTTTACCAAATTATTTGTTTGTAATAAACGAAAAATTACTTTTACGCCCAAGTAACAGCATAGATGTTGGGAAATTGAGATATTGAAGCTATTGTATGATACTAGGATATTTACGTGTAATATCCCAATATCACCAATACCTAAATATCTTAAATACCCCAATATCTCAAAATATCCTTAAATTATGAACCTTTCTACTGCTCAAATCGCGCTGAAAAAATATTTCGGCTACGATACTTTCCGACCTTTGCAAGAAGACATCGTGCAAACCGTTTTGGACAAAAAAGATTGCCTCGTTTTGATGCCCACAGGCGGCGGAAAATCCGTCTGTTTTCAAATTCCTGCCGTCATTACTGAGGGGGTCGCCGTTGTCGTTTCGCCCTTGATTTCTTTGATGAAAGACCAAGTTGAAGCCTTACGAGCGAACGGCATTAACGCCGCTTTTTTGAACTCTTCGCAGAGTTATAGCGAAGCGCAAATAATTGAAAATCAATTATTTAGAGGTGAACTAAAATTGCTCTATGTTTCGCCCGAGAAGGCCGTTTCGCAAGGATTTATTTCGATGCTCAAAAGTTTGCCATTAAGTTTAATTGCCATAGATGAAGCGCATTGCATCTCGTCTTGGGGCCACGATTTTCGGCCAGAATACACGCAATTGGGCTTTTTAAAACAACAATTTCCGACGATTCCCATCATCGCGCTGACCGCTACGGCGGACAAATTGACGCGCCGTGATATTACAGAACAATTGCAATTGGACAGTCCTACCGTATTTTTGGCCTCTTTCGACCGACCAAATTTAAGCCTCGACGTGCGGCCTGGCCAAAAACGGATTGAACAAATTTTGGAATTTATCAAAAGCCATCCGAAGCAAGCGGGAATTGTCTATTGTTTGAGCCGCCGCAGCACTGAAGAACTCGCCGTCAAACTGAAATCAGCGAATATCAAGGCAGAAGCCTATCACGCGCAAGTCTCTTCACGGGAGCGGTCGCAAGTACAGGAAGATTTTTTGAACGACAAAATCCAAGTTGTCTGTGCGACGGTTGCTTTCGGCATGGGCATAGACAAATCTAATGTTAGATGGGTGATTCACTACAATTTACCTAAAAATATTGAAGGCTATTACCAAGAAATCGGTCGTGCGGGCCGCGACGGTGCGCCTGCGGACACAATGTTATTTTTCAGTTATGCCGACGTAAATACCTATCGAGATATGTTTGCGGAAGCTCCAAATGCCGATATTCAGAACGCAAAACTAGACCGTATGATGCAATTTGCGGACGCTCAAATCTGTCGGCGGCGCATTTTATTGAATTATTTTTCAGAAAATTACGATAAAGATTGTGGCAATTGCGATGTCTGCCGAACACCCCCTCAGTATATGGATGGCACAAAGACCGCGCAAATGGCTTTGTCTGCCGTGACGCGGATGCAACAAGACGCAAATATGGCGCTTTTGGTAGATGTACTGAGGGGGTCGGCACGGCATGAAATTTTGGAACGCGGGTTCGATAAAATCAAAACGTATGGTGTCGGGCGCAACGTTCCCGCAACGGAATGGCAATCTTACATCTGGCAATTAATTCAAATAGGTTTGTTGGAAATTGCTTACGAAGACAAGCATAAATTGCGCCTCACACCCGCGAGTCGTGAGGTGTTGTTCAACAGCAAAGAAGTCCGTTTGTTCCGTCCGTTGTCGGTCAAAGAACGTCAAGAAATTGAGCGCAAAGCGAAGGAACAAAAGGCAATGAAAGAGGCCGTTGCACCGCGTTTACGCATCAAAAACGAGTTGTTCGAGTTCCTCCGCGAGTTTCGGCGTAGCCTTGCCGTCGAGCGGGGTGTGCCACCGTATATTATTTTTTCAGATGCCACTTTGGGTGAAATGGCCGCCGTTGTTCCTAGAAATCGCGTTGATATGCTCCAAATTAGCGGTATCGGTGAACTGAAATACGAGGCATTTGGGGACGATTTTTTAAAGAAAATCGAAGAATTTCTAGCAGAAAACCCCGATTTTATCGAAAGTGGGGCAGTTAATCAAGTCGTCACTTCTACGTCGTCAGTTGTCATTTCAAACGCTGTGAGTCCGCGTGATGCGAGTGCGACCGAAAATGAACAAACGGTTTCGCCCGAAGAAATTAAACGCTTGCGAACGATGGAAAAAGAGTCGAAACTCCACACGTCGCAAGTAACGTACAATTTCTACAAAGCGGGCATGCAGATTCAAGACATTGCCGCGCAACGTTTTTTGTCGCCGCTGACCATCAGTTCTCATTTGGTGCAACTCTACGAACAAGGCGAGCCGATTGACCCGTTTCAGTTCATCACAGCCGATGAATTGGGGGAAATTACCAATGGTTTAGAGATTTTTGAACCGCCTTATAAATTGCGTGAATTGTTTGAATTTTTTGGCGAAATGTTCAATTATGACAAAATTCGATGGGCTATTGCGTTGCATAATAAGCAAAAAGAAGCGGCTACGTAAAAAGAGACCCCCTCAGTATATTTGCCGTTTTTAAGGAAAAATGTCTAATTTTGTCCAAAATTTGAAGCAATGAAACAAGAAAAGATATTCAGAGAATGCCGTTTGGGCTGGTTAGAAAAGACGTTTGGATTGGTACAAATCAAAATGCTGCCAAGTCTGAAAGAATGGTTGGATGCGCCCGAAGTGATTGTAGACCGCCAAAAAGAGAACTTGCTCGACTTGCAAGAACTCTTGGATTTCAACGTCCGAAATTGGAACGAACAAGAACTAGACAGGCATTTCATCGGCCCCGTTTTGTCAATGGTCAGCTATTCAACTTTGAAATATAATCTTTATTCAGAACGCGTAGTTGATTCAATAGTAGGCGATTGGCGACTATATGGTAAGCCTGATTGCTTTTTGGCGTCAGGTCGCCGCGACCCCGAAATGCCTTTTTTTACTTTTCAAGAATACAAAAGAATGACTGACCCCGACGGCGACCCCGCAGGTCAAGCTCTCGCCGCGATGCTTGCAGGACAAGCCTTGAACGCCGATGGTTTGCCGATGTACGGTTGTCACGTCATTGGTGGCGATTGGTATTTTATGACATTGGAAGGAAAAGAATTTTCGATTAGCCGTGATTATTCCGCTCTGACGGATGAGATTTTTGAAATATTCAAAACCCTTAAAGTCTTAAAAAATATTGTCGCTCAACGCATAGGCTAACTGTAATTTCCGTGTTGAGGAATTTCGTTGCGGCGTAGCTGCAAAATCTAGGTAATAAATCCACAAATTACCGATTTTCTTTGCGGTGTAACCGCTAAACAGGTGATTTTGCGGCTACGCCGCTCTACACATGGGGCGTTCGTTAAATATTACCGAGGTTTGGCAGCTACGCCGCCGTAAAACTCAATCTCAAAGTTACTGATTGGCTAACACTTTTTTATCGTAAGTAAGTTAAAAACAAGATATTACAAATTAATAAAATGAAAAATGTACTTTTATTATTCCTACTCGTTTCTTGCTTCTTGACCCCCTCTGTATTTGGGCAAAATAAACTCATTTCGGGGCCAATGCTCGGCTATATCGAACACCGCGAAGCCTTGATTTGGTTGGAAGCACCGTCGGGTGTGGAATCTGTTGCCTTGAAATACCGCATAAAAGGCAAGCCTGAAACGGAAAAAGACGCCTTCAATATGCAAATGAGTGGTTCAAAATACCCGACGGTCAAGTTCGTATTGGAAGAACTCGACATGAATACGGAATATGAATACGATATTTATTTGAATGAACAAAAAATAGACCCCTCAGTACCGACGACGTTTAAGACCAAAAAATTGTGGGAATGGCGGGAAACTGCACCCGATTTTTCGTTTTTGCTAGGTTCTTGCTATTACATCAATGACCCGCAATACGACCGACCTGGCAAGCCTTACGGCAAAGACCCTAAAATTTTGACGACAATGGGCAATATGCCGACTGATTTCATGCTATGGATGGGCGATAATGTGTATTTGAGAGAGGCCGATTATTCTTCGGCTTCGGGCATGGCGTACCGTTATTCCTTCAATTTTCGACTGCCCGAAATGCAAAAACTAAGGGCAAGTCGTGCCAATTATGCGATTTGGGACGACCATGATTATGGGCCAAACGACTCTGACGGACGTTTTGAACTCAAAGAAGCGTCGCTTGATTTGTTCAAAAGTTATTGGGGCAACAAGACTTTTGGCGAACCCGACAATGCAGGAACGTACCATAAATTCAAGCAATCGGACTGCGATTTTTACTGTATGGACGACCGTTTTTATCGCTCTGCAAATTCGTTGCCCGATTCTGTGAACGGAAAACCGAATCCGTCAAAGGTGTTTTATGGCAAAAAACAGTTGGATTGGCTCAAAAACAATCTAATTTCGTCTAGTTCAACCTTCAAATTCGTCGTAACGGGCGGTCAAATGCTCAATCCGTTGGCCGATAAGGAATGCTTTTATTTTTATCCCGTAGAGTTTCAAGAATTAACAAATTTTATCATAGAAAATAATATTTCGGGCGTCATTTTCCTCACGGGCGACCGTCATTTTTCGGAACTCATCAAATGGCAACCGACTGGTTTTTATCCCTTGTACGATTTCACTTGTTCGTCCGTCACGGCGGGTGTTTCCAAGCCCGAAAGTGTTAATGCACGCCGCGTTGTAGGTTCGCTTTTAGTGGAAAATAATTTTGGAAAAATCGCCGTTTCAGGCGCAAAAGGCGACCGCAAAGTGACGCTTGCCACGTATGATATTGATGGAAAACAGCGTTGGAATTTTACGATTTCGGAAAAAGATTTAAAGAAATAACATGGAAGAAAAAGACAAAAAATTCATTGCCGATTGGCAATTTTATCATCGCCGTGGCAAGTGGCTTTTTATCTTAGCAAGCGGCGGGGCGGTCGGTAGTATTCTGCATTTGCTGTTTTCAATTGCCAAGTTTTTAATTACAGAAATGCTTGATTTTGAGCATTTTAAACATTATTTTTTATCCGTCAACTTCCTCGTTGAATGGTTGGTTTACACTTTGTTTATCGGTCTTTTTGTGGGTTACATCATTTGGAGTGCGAGCGACAAGTATTACGTTCAATTGATGGAAAAAGAGAAATAAGCATTAAAATAGGTCCCCTCAGTATTTTTGCAAAAAGGTCGTTTTGCAGTTGACAAAACGGCTCTTAAAATAACGTAAGTTCTTAGCAAACAGTCTGAATGTCAAGAGTTTAGTTGCAGAGTTCTCACTAAAAAACGTCGTCATTGCTTCGTGCCTCGCAATGACGACGTTTTCTACTTAAAATTATTGCTAAAATTTAGTAGTTAATTCAGAATTTATTTTAAAATTTTGAAGAGAATACAAAATATTATTACCAACGATGATGTATAACCGCCTCATTTGATAAGCCTATCAAGCGATTGCGCTCATTTTGAGACAATCCTACCCAATTATTCCACATCCCGTTTTTATGCGAAATCCAATGCCAACGGTTTTTGAAAACGGTTACATCTTTGAAAGGTAAATCCATGAAAAACCACAGATGATAGGGATGAATATTTCGCATTGCAAAACGCGTAAACCAGAAAAAACGCTTTGAATAATCATCCAATTTGATGCGCTCATAATGCGGTTGCACCGTGTTATGTTGTTCGTTTTCTAACAACATTTTATTACCCAAAGCAATAGAATCCACGTCGTTTTTCGCTATCAACCGCCAACAATCGGCGTATTTATGCATCGCTCGTTCAGTCGCATCGAGTTGTTCGCAAACGGCAATCAACAGCGTTTTATCTTCTAAAAATAGTTCATGTTGCCACGCCAAATTGTCGTAAATATCCTTGGCAATTGCTACAATTTCTTTACTCAAAACACAAGGGTCTTTGATGATTTCAGTCAGATTGCCCATGCCAAACAAGACTTGTCCGCCCGTCAAACGCGCCAAACCCGCCCATAAAAACCGATTTGGATTATCAAAATAGAAAGATTGATAAGCATAATACAAGGCGTCTAAAATCGGCAAATTGGCTTTAAAACCCAATTCGGGCAACCAATTTTCGGCGCGTACACCTAGGCGCGTGTATGCCTTATGTGTATAATGCGTCCGAACGGTTTTGAGGTCGGTATTTTGAAGTTCGATGGTCATTGAATTAATTGTAACGCGACCTTCAGGTCGCGGCGTGTGTCAAAAGAAGCAACATTGAGCGTCTTAAACGACCTAAAGGCCATTCTACGTTCCCAATAATTTACATTTTTCACAATAATTGCAACCGTTTAGTCCAAATATGAATGCCTAAAAACGGTACAAGCAAAGCCGTCACAGGATTCATGCCAACGCAACTAAACACAATGCTGACGATTAAAAACACCGTCGCCAAATGCCCAAAATAGTCTGTTTTAAGTTTGAATTTTTTGAAAAATAGGCCCCTCAGTATGCCGACCAAAAACAAGCCTAGAATCACAATCCATTGATTATCAAGGTTTATTTTGATATTTTGTAACAATAAAACGCCCATAAACGCCGCTAAACCAATGTATAACCACCGATAAAACGGATGGAAATCAGGCGCGCAATCGAAGCCCGTTTTAGGCGTCGGACTGCCCACAATGATGCGCCGATTGTAGGTAATGATTTGATAAAAACCAAAAATAATTGCTCTAAAAGGTGGGCATCCAAAAAGCGGTTTGAAAACAGGCATTTGTTCGCCAAGAATGTAAAACAAGGCGTCTTTGCCGTACAAAGTCTCGCCCGTTTCGGTATCAAAAAGTGGAATTTCATGCCTTGCACGGTCGCTGTCAATTTGGTCTAAAATCGTTTTTGGCACTTCACTAAACCCAATTCTGTTCTCCGAAGGCAGCCAACCTAAATGTACAAAGCCCTCAGTATAAGCCTTACACATCGGGCAAACGTCGTCGTAAATGATGATTTTATGCGCTAATTTTTTCATATCGTTATCTTTTACTTAATTTAATGAGACAAAGCTACAGACTACTTTCTGAACTTTCAGTATTTATTGAAAATTTATTTTATAAATAATTTCGGAAATGCCCCCCTCAGTAAAATGCTTGAAAATTAGCCATTACAAGCCGTAAATGCCATTTTTTGAGCTGTTAAGTGCGTGGACAAAATTATTTGATAGTTACTGGCTCTTTCTCGCTTTGCTCGAAAATCGCCCTTTGAAAGATTTTTTCAGGGCGAGCGTGTTTTTTTGATAGAAAAATCTACGATTTTTCTATCAAAAAAACACGCTCGCCCTAAGAAAGTCCTTCAAAGAGCGATTTTCGAGCGTAGCGAGAAAGAGCCAGTAATTATTAAATAATTTTGTCCACATACTTAGATAAAATACTGAGGGGGAGTTTATAAATTTTAAAATTCAATATCTATGACAATTCGACAAGCGGAAGCGCATGAACTTACAACAGCTTTGGCACTTTTCAAGGAAGCCGCCTTGAAATTGCAAGCAAAAGGCATCAATCAGTGGCAACATTGGCTTAATCCGACCCCTCAGTATATCGAGTGGGTACAGGCTGGATTTGACAGAAAAGAGTATTTTTTTATCGAAAAATCGGGCGCACTCGCGGGTATGTTTCGGCTGATGTACACCGATGAAGAATATTGGGGACAACAGGCCGATTCGGCAGGTTATGTGCATTCATTGATGACAAAAACGGGATTTGAAGGACAAAATATTGGGGCAACAGTTTTGCAGACTATCGAACAAGATTTGAAAGCAAAAGGTGTCGAATATGTCCGTTTAGATTGCAAGGCGGACAATGAACAATTGTGCAATTATTACATTCGACAAGGCTTTCAACCCATTAGAAAACAAGTAGTTACACATTATACGGTTCAGCTTTTTGAAAAAAAATTAAATATCTAAATCATGGCTTACAACGAGCATTTAGGCGACCGTATTCGGCGCGTTTTTGAAGAAAAAAAAGTCGTTAACATCGAAGAAAAAAAGATGATGGGCGGCTTGACATTTATGGTCAACGGGAAAATGTGCGTCGGCATTGTCAAAGACGATTTAATGGTGCGTTTGAATCCTGATTTGCATGCGGACATGGTGCAGAAACAAGGCGCGCGAACGATGGATTTCACAGCGAAACCCATGCGCGGCTACATTTTTGTTAATCCTGAAGGCGTTGATAAAGACCAAGATTTGGAAGATTGGATTCAATTGGCCTTGAATTTCAACGTTTTAGCGAAAGCGGCTAAAAAAAGATAGGTTTTGTTCCTTCTGAATGACAACATGAAAAATCCCGAATCTTCGTTGTTAGAAAATTCGGGATGTTTCATGTTGTCATTCAGAAGGAACAAAACTCAAAACCTATCTTCGGGGCTACCGAATTGTCCTTCGCTGTCTAAACGCTGCATCATATCATTGACTTTATACATTTCATCAATCATATCATCAAGAAAAAAGTCGATTGCAGGGATAATTCTGACTTGTTTTCTAATGCGTTGCCCAAGTTTTTGACGCAACATCACCGTCTCTTCGCGGAGCATCAACAAGGGTTCTTGCTTGTTTTCAGTACCTAAAAAGCTAAAATAGATGCGCGCCGATGTCAAATCGGGTGATATTTTTACACCTGTCACGGTCGTCAAAACGCCGCGTCCGCAGATGTTTGTCGCTTCATACTGCATCAATTCGCTAAAATGCCGCTTGATGAGTTCGGACACTTGACTTTGTCTTTTAGATTCCATAATCGTCTAATTTTTTTTGTAAAATACTGGGTAGTGCGTTTTAATGAGTGTAACAAATTCACCGCTTAGTAGTGAAATGACGTTACGAAGGTTCAAACCTTCGTAACGTTTTATCCCATCGTTTTAATCCCGTTTTTTCTTCAACTGCCTAACAATTGCCAATTCTTTATACGCCTCACGTGCCTCTTGTGCTGGATAGCCGAAATAGGCTTTGCCGCCTTCTAAGTCTTTTGAGACACCCGATTTGGCCAAAATGACGGCTTTTTTACCAATTTTCAAGTTTTGAGCAATCCCAACTTGACCATAAATCACCACTTCGTCTTCGATAATTGTGTTGCCGCTGATGCCCGCTTGAGCGGCGATAAGGCAATTTCTTCCAATATAAGCATCATGTCCGATGTGGACTTGACAATCAATTTTCGTCCCTGCACCGATAAATGTATCGCCCGAAACGCCTTTATTGATGGTACAACCCGCGCCAATATCCACATTGTCTTCGATAATAACGCGGCCTCCGCTACGCCATTTTTTGAAGCCTTCCGCATTTTTCTTGAAATAAAAAGCGTCCGTTCCAATGATAGAACCCGCGCCGATTTGACAATTTTTGCCAATTTTGGTATAATCATGAATAACAGTATTGGCTTGAATATAACAACCAATTCCAATGCGTACATGGTTGCCAATCACAACATTAGGCTCTAAAATGACGGATTCATGCACCACCGACGAATCAGCGACTTCCATACTGAGGGGGTCGAAAGGACGGTGTTCACGAACAATCGAATCATACGCCTCAAATGGATTTGGGTGCAAAAGTACAACTTTTCCTTCGGGTAGGTCGTCCACTTTTTCGTTAAGTATTAAAAACGTCGCTTTCGATTTTATAGCGGCATCAAAATATTTTCTGACGTCAGAAAAAGTAATATCACCTTCTCTTACTTGGTGTATCTCATTGATACCCAAAGCTTTAAGCGTATCATCGCCAATGATTTCAGCTTTTATTTTTGTCGCAATTTGGCGAATTGGGATGGGTTGGTTGAATGTCATTGTAAAAGTTGTTAAATTGTGCGTAGCGCGACCTTAAGGTCGCGTTACTTTTGTCTTTCTAACTATCAAAGCGGGTGTATCTGCGAGCAAACGAAACGATTGACGATGCTGTTCACAATCACCATATTTTGCAATGCCTTCGCGGTGTTGTTTTGTTGGATAACCTTTATTGATGTCCCAAAAATAGTGCGGATACTGAGGGGCCAATTTTTTCATATAATCGTCTCGATACGTCTTGGCTAAAATCGAAGCGGCGGCAATCGGCGCGTATTTAGAATCCCCTTTTATGATGCACTTATAAGGCGTTTTGTTCTCAAAAGGTTTAAAAAATTTACCATCTACGAGCAACAATTCCGCTCGAATCTGGAGCATTCCCAAAGCCCGGTGCATGGCAATATACGAAGCGTTCGCAATATTATGGTCATCAATTTCTCGCGCATCTGCCGACGCAATTGCCCACGCAAGTGCTTGATTTTCAATGACTTCGCGCAGCGAATTGCGATTTTTTTCGCTTACTAATTTAGAATCCGTTAGCATATCGTTGTCAAAATCCTTGGGCAAAATAACGGCTGCCGCAAAAACGGGACCCGCCAAACAGCCCCGACCGACTTCATCCAAACCTGCTTCAATCCGTTCGGCATCAAAATAAGGGAGCAATTTCATTGAATTAAAAATTTTAAATTAAGGACTTAATCATACGCCACACCGTATTGTTGCAACACATCGTCGGGTACACCTTCCCACGTGTTCGGGCGATTGCCGACGTAGCCTAAATCATTGAAACCGACTTGCGTGGTATAAAAACCCGTCACGACGAAATTTCTAAGCAATGTAAAAAACGCCGCGCCTTGTCGCATAGCGGGTTTTGCTTGTTCAGGATAGGCAATATCGTCCACAATTTCCAACTGTTGCACCTTAGAACAACCGACAAACGACTTCTGAAACCGCTTATTCGACTGATTGTTCAACCACATCAAACCGCCGCGCATCGGTGTCTGATGTTGCGGTTGGTCTTTCATCATAAACTCGATAAAAGCGGGGACTCCGACTTGCGATGCACTCGCGGACATCGCATCGGCGGGTAAAATGATGTCCGATAAGACCGTAATTGTCTTCAACTCATCCGCCGTGAAAAAAGTTTCAGCGTTGAGTTTAGCGTCGCGGATGGCTTCGGATTCGGTGCGTCCGTTCGGCACTTTTATTTTTTTGTCGCCAATATCGAGTGTTTCGGCAACGAGTTCACCCGTCGGAAAGGCGGCTAAACCAAACGTACTCAACGCAATGTTTCTAATGGATTCTCTACGATTCATGTTTTTCTTAATGATGAATAATGAATGATGAATATTACTATGCGTAAAGCAGCTAAAATCAAGTAAATACTGAGGGGTGTGTTTTTTGTCCTAACGTGCGTTGTCCTAACGAGTTTTGTCATTCAGAAGGAATCTCTATTATCTGTGTCGTTGTCTTAACGTTTTTTGTCATTCCTTTTGTCATTCCTTTTGTCATTCAGAAGGAATGACAAAAGGAATGACAAAAAACGCACGTACAACACACAGACAATAAAGATTCCTTCTGAATGACAAGACAAGATGTGAAACGCCGTTTAATAATTCGCTTTACCCAGCAAATCGCCAAGCGACACCATCAGTTTATTGATGTCATAGCCTTCGGCATCGTCCGCGTTGCCGCCGATGACGCCTTTTTCAGTGAATTGCCACATCATCGGCGTTTTCCACGTCGAAGGCATACGCGGCGACGACGGCAGATTGCCATAATCAGCGACCCAAAGTGGATAACGTTCAAAACCTTTGGGCGATTTCAGAAATTCATCCCAAATCAATCGTGTCGTATATATAATAGGTGTGCGGCCCGTTGCAGCTTCCACTTTGGTCAACCATTTTTTCAGGTTTTCGATAATTGCCGCACGGCCTTTGATGATGTCGGATTTATGCGGCTCGTCAAATTGCCGTGGCGTCGGTTCAACGTCTAAAACGGGGGGTAAAATGCCTTTTTCTGACCAAACGATGCCCGCGCTCTTGGTAATGCTCAAAAAATTAGAGATTTGAACGTCGGTATTCGGATTGTCTAGTCGGAAAAAGTGGTAAGCCCCCCTCAGTATCGTGCGCTCTTTGAGCATCGCAATGTTTTCTTTGAGCCGCTTGTCTTGCACCGTCCCGCCTTCCGAGGATTTGCAGAAACAAAACCAGTAATTGCTTTCGACATCATCCAAAAACGCCTTTTCCGTGCCGTCGCCGTGGTAGATATCCGTCCCGAGAATCGTTCCCGCTTGCGCGTAGAGGGCATCCCAAGTTTTTTTGCCGACCGCCCCGTCGCTTGACAAGTCCTTCTTTTTTTGAAATTGACGGACTGCTGCATCCGTTTTGTTGCCAAAATCGCCATCGGCAGAATTGACCAAACCTTGTTTACGCAATAAGCGTTGGAGAAAGATAACTTCGTCGCCTTTATCTCCTTTTTTGAGACTTACTTTCATTAGAAAAAACAGTTGAGGTGATTGAGAATAAATGGTTGCTAGTATGTATTACAATGGTTCGTTAACAATTTGTGTAGTAAAACGCCACCTACGGCGGCGAAAAGGATTCTTTTGAGCGTGTTGATTATTATTTTTGAGATTTGGGCAAAGCCCAAATCTCAAAAATAATAATCAACGCGCTCATCCCCCCTTTTTTCGGCGGCGAAGCCGCCGTTTTACTACACAAATTTTTAACGAACCATTGTATAGACTTCAGTCCGTGATTTGTTAGGCGTTCACGGACTGAAGTCCGTGGTACAATTATGAGATACATTGCGAAGGTAGAAATATTTTTTTTGAAAAAAAATACTATTTTTGAAAAAAAAGAGACCCCTCAGTATTCGTGCATTTTTCAAGCGTTTTTTACATCTTTTTCAAGTGAATAAGGCCGTAAACGCTTTAAAAAATGGGGAAAAAGCGCGGAAAAGCCAAGTTAAATTTCGTTCAAATTGCGATTTGATGTATAAAAAAATGCCTTACTTTGAAAAAAACCTTTAAAAAAACAATCTTTTTACGCCAAAAAGGAAGCGAAATGCAACCAAGTTTACGAAGTGCCGTGTTATATTTGCTCGATTTTCGGCTTAAGGCAAAAATAAAGAGACATTTGATTAAAGCGTTCTGACTCCGTTTCTGTTTTTTTTGAAACAAAAGTCTTCATTCCTAGTATTGAGATTCCACGAAAATCACCTTTTGACAACGCTTTTTTATTGTTTTAGTACAACATTTTTTTTCTCGTATTATTAATTAGTTTCGACTATGAACTTATTGGAAGCAGTAGAAGCCAAGCTCACGGCTGGCAAAATTAAAGAAGCTCTGGCAGATGTACAGAAAGCCCTCGAAAAATCACCCGAAGACTTGGACACAAAACGCGCAGCAGCCACCGTTCACTATGCCCGTATGGTCGCCGCTTTTGAAGGCGGAGATTCCGACGGTGCGATTAAAGCCTACGGCGATTATTACGCGCTCCAGTTGCCCGAAGAAGATCCGCAACATGAGCAGTTCAAATCCTATCAACGCCGCATTCACCCCGAGTTTCCGCGCATGCAGGAAGCCAATAAATTGAGCAAAGCAGGTAAAAACCTAGAAGCTTTGAAGATTTATGAAGAGGTGTTGACCACAATCAAAGACTTGAAGGTCGCCTACGTCAACGTCGGTTGGTGTTTGTATCGCTTGCTTGCCGAACTCGCGCCGCAAGGAGACCCTGATGTGAATTTGATTAACAAATGTTTCAATATCTATAAGAGCTTTGAAATACTCGGGCCAAGCAATTTGCACGCGCAGATGTTGCGGATTGCCTTGTATTTCAAAGACGTTGAGAATATTGACCTCCTCGATTTCCTCCATGGTTGGAATTTTGACAACTTCCGTGATGAAGATTACGAGCCGTTTGAGACGAACAACAAACAAAAAATTCCGAGCCTTTGCGAGCGTGCGTACTTGACGTACAGCCGCGTTATGCTTGGCTCAATGCGGAATACGAACCCCGAAATCGTTGCAAAAGCAAAGGTTTACGCAGGAGAATTCTTGCCGCTTTTGGAAGCCGTTTTGGAAAAATTGCCGCGCAACGTCTGGTTGCCTTACGCCCGAACACTCTTGATGTCGCAAATGGGCAAGACGCAACGGGTTCAAATGGAACTTGTTCACTTGCTAAAACGCGAAAACAACCAATTTTGGGCTTGGGCATCGCTTGCTGAAAGCCTTATGGTTGAAAATCGGGAGCAAGACGCTTTGGCGTGTTTTTCAAAAGCCTTTTTGTTGCCTGCCCAAGGCGAATTGGCGGCTCATGTCCGCGAATCATTCGCTTCGTTGTTGGTCAAGATGAACATGACGGCAGAAGCTAAATATGAAATTGACCAAGTTATTCGTGCCCGTCGGAAGAAAAAGGTAAAATTGTCACCGATTGCTGAAGAATGGCTCGAATCAGATTGGTTCCAACAAGCACGGATGCCGATGCACAACAAAATTTTGTATGCCCGTAATGCAGGACGTGCCGATGCGATGTTGTACGCCGATATTCCAGAGCAAGTAGCTGTTGTAACGCACGTTGACGTTGAGCGTGGTGTTTTCTTCTACGCCGTGGATAAGAAAATTGGTGGCAAAGCCAATATCAAAGGTGCGACGCAAAAAGTCCGCGTTGGCGATATTTTAGCCCTGAAACTCCGCGAAGAAGAGAAAGAAGGCTTCAAAATGTTTAAGGTTGTGGGTGTTCGCTATGAAAAAGAGCGCATTCCGAAAGATATTTGTCAGGTATTAAGTGAAACCATTCAAATCCCGTATGGTCGTGACTTCGGTTTCTTGAAACCAAGTAACATCTACGTTGGCCCAGATTTGGTGAAACAACAACGCCTTTATGACGGACAAAAAGTCAAAGGTTTGGCTCTGTTGTCCTATAATAAAGCGAAAGCAGAATGGGGATGGAAAACCATTGCTATCGTGACGGAGGACTAATAAACGTACTTTTATCCAATCGTAAACGTACTGATATTCGTTGCAACGCGTTATAACCCAACGTATTAAAACAAGCCCGATGATGCTAGTAGCGTCGTCGGGCTTTGTTGTTTTCGGAAATAATCCTTGATATTTTAAACGACAACAGCCTTGAAAACGTCGGGTTTCAAGGCTGTTGCCGTTTTATACTGAGGGGGTGTCCAACTTATGTCTGAAAGCGATTGCTCAATATTTTAGCATAAATAAATGATTATCAATAGTTTAAAGATATAAAACGCACGTCAAAGACGCCGTGAATAGTACGTGTCGCTTTTGAAAAAGCGCGCTGCCTGTCCCGACTTCACGGGAAGCCGCACGTTTTTGGCATAAGTGGTTGATTTATAATGATTTAGAAAGACTTAGTGCGAGCGGGGCAGCTTACGCACGTTGCTGAGTGATCAAAACATTTTTAAAAAATAGGTTAATAAAAAGTTGCTTAATTAGTCAACTTTCATTTACCTTTGTTGCACGATTGAAACTAAATTTATAATCCTTAATTGATACTAAAACGATTATTTATTAAGCCTTAAAAAACAATTGATTATGAATAGTATTCGTCAAATCATTTTTTA
>JAYSRS010000232.1:0-5178 GCA_043720935.1 Saprospiraceae bacterium | reverse complement strand
CATGGCGAAAGTCGTTGTTGGTTTGAGTATTACCAAGATTTTGCAGCTACGCCGCAATCAAGAATATAACTTATCAACGCTCGACTCTATTGGGAATTTTAATAAAAACACATCGCTACGAAAAACTGGAACATCGAGTAAAAGTAAACTACGTGTTTATTGTTCATTCGGTTGTTGATTTATTTTAAAAAGGGGTAAATTACATTAAAATCAACACCAATTCGTTCTTACTTACACCAACGTTTTTTGCAAAAGTGGCGCGTATGTATCCACCCGTCTGTCGCGTAGGAAATGCAACAACTCACGGGCTTCTTTGATTTTAGATAAATCACAATCGGCATATACAATTGCTTCATTATCATCGGCTTCTGCTAAAAAATCGCCGAAAGGGTCACTGATAAATGTCCGTCCGTAAAACGTCATATCCCCCTCAGTACCGACGCGATTTGAGGCCGCGATATACACGCTATTCGTAATACCATGCGCGCTGATAACCGTCTGCCAAGCCTTATGACTGCTGTAATCGGGTCGGTCGGGTTCAGAGCCAATTGCAGAAGGATAAAAAATAATATTTGCACCTTGCAGAGCAAAAATCCGCGCCACTTCGGGAAACCATTCGTCCCAACAAATACCGACGGCAATTTTACCAAATCGGGTCTCAAAAATCGGATAGCCCATATCGCCAGGCGTGAAATAGAACTTTTCGAGGTATTGCGGCCCATCGGGAATGTGGTTTTTGCGGTACTTCCCCAGATATTTTCCATCAACATCAAATACCACAACGGTATTGAAATACACACCGACCATCGCCTCTTCAAAAATCGGCACAATCAGCACAACGCCCAATTCAGCCGAGAGTTTAGACATCGTGTCTGTTGTATCGCAAGGGATTTTTTGAGCATATTTATAGCTTTTAACATCAACGTATTGTGCAAAATATTGAGCATTGAACAACTCTTGCAAACCGATGATTTTAGCCCCATTTGACGCTGCTTCGCGTATGTATTTGATGTGTTTCGTTTCGTTGTCGGCCACGTTTTCGCCGCAAGCGAGTTGCAATAAAGCAATTTTTATTGTCATAAAAAGTTGTTTTTAGAAAAAAATCCTGTTAAATCCTACTTAAATCCTACAAATTCTAATTCTACAATTTCGGCTCATTCCGCGTAATGCAATGAATGCCACCGCCGCCCAAATTAACGGCAAAAGCGTCAATACCAACGATTTTTTTGTTTGGAAAAACGGATTTCAAGACCCTTTCGGCGGCTTCGTCGCGTTTTTTGATGTCCAAATCAAGCCCTTGTCGCCAATATTTGGCCATCAAAACAACGTCATTGGCGATTAAAAAATTGAGATAACTTGATGCCGTCACCACTTTAACGGGCTGGCCTTTCGGAAATTTTGAGCCATCTTTATAATCAAAATCTTTGATGATTTCATACACGCCATCATTCGGTTTTAAAGTCGAAAACATGAGTTTTGGCAACGGCATTCTGACGATTTTAAACGGTTTTCCATCTTGGTCGGTGGCCTTTTGCAATATAGAAAAATTGGCATCCATTCGACGTTTATTTTCTTTATCAATCGGCTCGTCAAGGTCAACAGGTTCGGCCAAAACGATGGTTGAATCATTGACAAAACGGGCGGTTTCATCCACGTGTCCGTTCGTCGTGAGGACGGTGTACAGCGAATCGCCGCGCTTGTTTTTGAGCCGCGCCGAAAACGTGTAATCGTCTTCAATCAAGCCGTGTTTAAGCCAAATTATCTTTTTTACGCCCAAAACGCGTTTAAACTCGGTTTCAATTTGCGTTTTTGTCAACGTCGGGTTGCGCGTCAGTTCGACCGATTCGCAGACCATTAACGTGCCTTTGCCATTCACTTCGTGGTCGCCCCCCTCAGTAATTAAGTCTGTAGAAAGGGTTTTTAGTCCCATTTTAGCGGCGAGTTTTTCATCCAATTTTTCATCTTTTTCGACGTCAATATCGGTCGTTTTTCCGTAGCCCCAACCGCTAAAATTGAAGTCGGCAACGGCCAATTTTCCATCCGAACCGACTAGGAAAGCAGGGCCTATATCCCGTGCCCAAAACTCTCGATAATCCTCCTTGAAAAAGCTCAAACGCCCATTTTCGACGGCAGTTTTGGCCAAAATACTGAGGGGGCCTCCTTCGGATTTTATCGCATTAATTGCCGAGTCATTTGGAACAATTAATTTAATTTTTACATAAGGCAACAAGGCGGCGATGATGTCGCTTTGCGTTTTGTGGTTGGAAAAACCTTCTTTGTGGTCATAATTCGACCAAATGAGCCAAACGGCTTCGGTCGGCTCAAATTCGGCAGCTTGACGGTAGGTAATTGCAGCGTTTTGCGAAGCGTTCGCGGCAGCATCATTTGGTCTGTTTGTATTTTTACAACTCGTTAAAAAAGTTATAAAGCATACATTTGCAATGAAATAGACATTAAGTAAATTTTTACTTTTCATAAAAATTGGGCTTTGGCTGTGGCAATTAAATTGAAATTATGAACACTTAAAAAAAAATTCAATACAAAGTAAAGCGTGTTTTATAAATTACACAACAAAACTGAAAATTACCTTTTTCAGTAAGGAATGGCACACAAATAAAGTATCATTTTCACACAGAGTTCACAGAGAACACAGAGTATTGATAATCAAGTATTTATGATGCTCTGTGAACTCTGTGTGAAAATGCGTTTTTATTTTTTCTGTGTGCCTAACTTCCTTGATGGCCAAATCATTTTGACAATTTCGCCGTAGAATACATTTTGAAAACTATTCTGTATGCTTTAATAATTTATTGCAATCATTGACGACCGAATAATAGACATTTGCCCGTTTCTCATTATCGCAAAATTATCTAACAATCCTGTGTATGTACTTCTTCGCATACACGTAAAAGTACATTTCAATGACAAAACAAATCTTTTTCATCTGTCTTTTTGGTTTTATTATTTCTTCTCCCTTTGCACAAGACCGCGCATTGGGCATGGATTGGGACTCTGCTATCACCCAAAAATCGCCGCAAAAAATCCAATTAGCGTCCGTTAGCTATCGGGGTATGCCCGCCGCACACTCGCTCGAAAAATACGCCCCCGCAGTAGGTGACCAAGGGAATTACGGCACATGCAACGCCTTCGCTTGTGCCTACGCGGCTGCGACGATGATTTTTGCACAAACGCACGGCATTTCCGACAAAGCAACGATTAGTAAATGTGCGTTTTCACCCACGTTTCTCTATCAAAACATCGTAAAAAACGGCGGCAACAACTGTCAAATGGGGTCGCATCCCGTTACTGCTTTGATTTTTATGAATGAAAAAGGCTTGCCCTTTGACCGAACTGTACCTTATACGTGCGGCAAATCGTGGTCGAAGAGTGCCGATTTGGAGGCGGAAAAATACAAAATTGCGGATGCTGCTTTGCTTTTTGGCAAGGACGGAGAGGTGTTAGAACCCGATTTTAAGGTGGAATCTACCAAAAAAGCCTTGCTCGAAAACACGCCCGTTATCATTGGTTTTGAGTTGCCCAAAAGTTTTTTTAAGGTCACAACCGACACGTGGAATCCCGACCCTGCGGAGGCTTTGGGCAATTGGAAACACGGCAAACATGCCATGACGGTTGTCGCTTACAACGACTACAAAGCGGGCGGTGCGTTCAAAGTGATGAATTCTTGGGGCAGTGCTTGGGGCGGCGGTGGTTACGTATGGATAAAATACGAAGATTATAATCGTTGCTGTTTGATGGCTTTACAACCTTTTGGTGACCCAAATACCCCATTACCTGATTTTATTGTGAAGGAAACGCCCAAACCTAAAATTGAACCAACTCCGCAACCAAAGCCGTCGCCAAAACCAGTGCCTACACCACAACCGAAGCCTCAGCCGCCTCCACCCTACGACCCTGTTTTTACGCTCAAAGGCAGCGTTGAATTCAAACAAAATACGGGTGAAACGATGTCGGCAAACCGTATTTCTACCCGAAATTTGGTTGTTGAAGATGAAAAAGGGGCAGAAGATTTGGCAGCTTATCGGATGAATAAATCTTATACGTCGGGAACTAAATTCCGCTTTTTTATTAACATCAGCCAAGCGGCGTACATCTACGCTTTTGCAACGGATTTGACAGGAAAAGTGAATCGCATTATGCCTTATGATGATTTGATTTCAACGCATTTGGGCGCAAATTCAGTCGTGGCATTTCCTTCGGAGAAGAAAGTTGTGAAAATGGATGATAATAAAGGAACAGATTATATGCTAATTTTATATTCTACTGAAAAGCTTGATTCTAAGGCAATTGCCGAAAAAATGACCGCTACAACGGGTGGTTTATCGAGTAAAATCAAAGCGGCGTTGGGCGATAAATTGATTTCAAAAGGCGACGTTAATTATTCAAATACGCAAATTGGGTTTGAGTTTGCGAGTAAAAAACGCGGCGGCGTTGTGCCTTTGATGGTGGAAATTTCGCATGAGTAAAATTGGATTTTAGACCCCCTCAGTATAAACGGCAAAAAAGTGGTTTTTACTTCAATCGAATGAATCTTATTTCAGCGTAATATTTTCATAAATATCGGCTAATGAAATGGTGCAATCAATAGATTTTAAATAAATTACATCGTCAATATTTTTATAATCTATCCCTTTCCAAACATTGGGTTCTTCCTTAAAATGCGTTTCAATGAGACATTTATTTTGCTCAATTAATACGTATTCTTTGAAAGATTCTAAGGTTTTATAATCAGCAAACTTTGTTGTTCGGTCGTGCCTTTTTGTACTTCTTGATAACACTTCAATGACAACGATTGGATTTATTAATAAAACTTGGTTATCATCCCAATACAATGGTTTATCGGTTATGACCAATACATCGGGGAAAACGCCCCAGTTTAGGGCAGGCATATACACTTTTTGCTGTCCGCCCATAACACGGAATTTTTTGCCGTTTGATTTTATAGAAAGTTTGAGTGCTGCGCCAACATTCATAATTATCTCATTGTGTGGTCCTCTTGCCATAGGTAGTTTTGTTATAATACCATCATAATACTCAAGTAGTTCTTCTGATTTTTCAGAACGATGAAGAAACTCCGCGAGTGTGTAACGGCGTGGTTCTTTGACGGGTGGTAAAACAGCCAATGGATTGATAGTAATATTTGTATCGTCGAACATGATT
>JAYSRS010000231.1:0-1855 GCA_043720935.1 Saprospiraceae bacterium | reverse complement strand
AAACTCAAAAACAAAAGGCTCTGAACAAATCAAATTGTTCAAAGCCTTTTATTTTTAAATCTATAACAACAAGAATAACAATCAATTATGCGAACATTCTGAACAAGAGATAAAAACCACCCGACAAAATAATCGTTGCGGGAAGCGTCAACACCCATGCCAAAGCAATGCTCGTGATTGTTCCTTTTTGAAGGTTTTTAACCCCTTTTGAGGCCACCATCGAACCCGCAACACCAGAAGATAAAACGTGGGTTGTCGAAACGGGCAAGCCGTAATAAGTGGACATCCCAATCGTCATGGCGGCGATAATTTCAGCCGTTGCCCCTTCCGCGTAGGTCATGTGCCGCTTGCCGATTTTCTCGCCGATGGTCACAACAATCCGTTTCCAGCCAATCATTGTGCCTAGACCCAGAGCGACTGAAATGAGCATAATGGCCCAAAACGGTACGTAATGCGTATAGCCTGTGAGGGTTTTGATTTCATGTTTAATGGCTTTTCTTGCGGCTTCGTCTTTAATGACATTTGGCTCATCAAGAAACTTCTTCATGTCTTTGTCCAACAAGTTAATCCGTTTGCGAATGCCCAAACGTGATTTCACGTCACCTGCGTTGGCAATATCCGTTTTCAAAAGGTCAATTGTTTTCACCGCTTGACCTAACTCTTTAGGTGCTAATGAGTTACCGACTTCATTAACGGGCAAATTCTGTTGAATAATGCTCAATGATTGCTCCACTTTTTGCGGGTCAAAATTGGGTGACAATGAAAATTGCAACGGCATGAACGTCATCAAAGCGACTAATAACAAGCCAATACCTTTTTGACCATCGTTTTGGCCGTGGAAAAAACTCACCAATGAACACGTCGTAATCAAAATAATGCGAATCCAAAGCGGCGGACGTTCGTCAGCAGGCGGCTCTTTGAATATCATTTTTTTATCGTCGCCATTAATCGTTGAGCGCAAAATAAACATCAAGAAAATGGCCATTGAGAAGCCAAAAAGCGGTGAAACAAGCAAAGACATACCAATATCTTGCGCTTTTTTCCAATCCACACCCGCTTGCGTCACGTTTTCTGGCAACGTTGAAAAGACCAAACCGACGCCCAAAAGCGCACCAATTAAGGTGTGAGAACTCGAACAAGGAATGCCAAAATACCACGTACCAAGATTCCAAACAATCGCACTGCATAGAACAGCGAGAATCATCGCGGCGGAACTGCCTGGCGATTGCGTCATAATAGATTCAACGGGCAAGAGGTTCGCAATACCCATAGCGACCTTGAAACCGATGAAAGAAGATGTGAAAACGCCCAAAAAATTGAGGAAACCTGACCAAACAACGGCGTGTACAGGCTTCAAAGTTTTGGTGTAAATGACCGTCGCAACGGCGTTTGCGGTGTCGTGGAAACCATTGACGAATTCAAAGACGAAGACCATGACGAGGCAGAGCATGAAGACGATAAACAGCCCCGTAGAAAGAGTAGAAACTTCTAATCCAAACATAGGATTTTTGATTTTTAGATGTGTAAAATAAAGTGATTTACATATAACTTTTGAACGCACAAAGATTCAAAAAACGACTACATTTTACGCAATTTTGTACATTAATTTAGTGTTAAGTCTTTCGTTTGTATTACTAACCATAACACGATTTTAAGGTCGTGGAATGTATGAAAAGCGACTTTTTTGCTTGACATAAACGACCTTGAGGTCATTTTACGCCCACAAATTATTATTTTTAAAAATTCAATTGCAATTGAATACGCAACAAATTGCCTTGTTGCTGATTGGTTTTAAGCACGCCATCTTCGGCAGTTCTATTTGACATCGTGTACATCGCCACAGCTTCAAAATTTT
>JAYSRS010000230.1:0-5184 GCA_043720935.1 Saprospiraceae bacterium | reverse complement strand
AGCTGCCTCCGATAGATTTTCTCCACGCACGCCTTTTTCGCGCAGCGAAAAACAGTGTGTATGAAAATACGCTTTTATTTATTTCGCATTCCTTATTTGCATTCGCCTTCGGTATAATTTATAATGCCAAAACTTTCTGCTTCGCAACTATTACCATAAGTTTTGTTGTTACAGCCGCAAACGGGTTGATAAATTTTGGTACACGCCCGACCATCATTTGTCGTTTCTTGACAATCTTGCTGACACGCCGTCGTGCCAACGAGGACACTTAAAGTGATTAAAATTTTCCAATTTTTCATACTGTTTCAACTTTGATGAATGGTGATTATTAGCCGAAAACGTAAAATGACCTTTAGGTCGTTTTCTACGTGTACGCCGCCGCGACTTGAAGGTGCGTTACTGCAAAAGACAGCTAAATCAAGTCATTGTGTAGGGTTATACTATAGTGAAAGTGGTTTTCGGATAAGTCTTAGGAAGATTTCTTCAATCTTCCTAAGACTGTGCTTAGATTTCAATAGATTTGAGCAGAATCTTAGGAAGATTGAAGGAATCTTCCTAAGATGTATGAAAACGCGACAATCCGAAAACCACTTTTACTTAAGTATAAGTTCAATATTTTTCAAAAAAGCATAAAAAAAGGCGCGGATACTGAGGGGGTATCCGCGCCTAATGTACAGGCGATTTCAGTCACCTCGGCTGTATTCAAGCGACTGAAGTCGCCTGTACGGTTTTGTTAAATCGTGAACGGCTTTTGACCTGTAAACGCCGCATTAACTTTGCCAACCAAGGTAAAAGCGGGCGATTGATCGGGGGGCATCGTCCGCAAGATGGTTTTGTGGAACTTTTTGTAATTCCCCTTAAACACCCCTTCGCGCCACGTTTTCAGCATTTGGCCCGTGAATAAGCCATTGAAAGTGCCGTCTTGCGACAATTGATTGTCTTGGCAACCCGAAAACAGCATAACGGACGCGCCAATCGGCTTGCCTTTGTCCTTCGTGGCTTCGGCGGCAATGTCGTCGTAAAAAACTTTGTTGGCGCGGTATGTCCGCAAGGCAACGGCCTCGGGCATCGCACGATAGACCCGCGTATCGGTTGTCAAGGCGTTGACTTGTGCCAACAAATCCTTCGACACCGTGCCACTGTGGCAACTGTCGGAGAAAAGGAGAATCCGCACACCCTCTTTGAATTTTCCGTAGAGTTTGTACAGTTCGTCGTCCGACATTTCGCCGTCGTAGAGACACCATGTTTCGTCCATGTCGTCCTTTTCGTCGCCGTTTTTGTCGGGCAATTGACCGCCGTGGCCTGAATAGCTGATGAGCAAAATATCCCCTGATTCAAGGGTGTTGCTGAGTTTGGTGAGGGCATCTTTGACTGCCTTTCGCGTGGCTTTTTTGGTCATTAATACGACAGATTCGTAACCGTTCGCTGTAGCGATTGCCGCCATATCTTCGGCATCGGCTTCGCAGGCGTTCAGTTCGCCGTCCCAACCTTGATAATGTTTTGGGTCAACAAAATTTAACCCAATGTGGAGAGCGCATCCTTTTGGCATTGTACTAACATTTTCTTTGGTGAATAAAAAAATTAAGCGTGAATCGTTGCGTAACGTTTCAAGCCTAAATGTCTAACAATATTTTCTTATTCTACTAATTAATGCGTTATTTGTTTTTAAAAATAACTTAAAAAGGGTAGATATTAAGTAACTAATGTTACGCAATGGCACACTGATTTGAGGGATACGACTGATTTACGCTGATTTTTTTCTATAAGTATTTACATTAAAAAAGAAATCCTTTTAAATCAGTCGTATCTCTCAAATCAGTGTGCCATTTTAGCCGCTTGCGTTACATGAGTAAGTAAATTAAAAACAAAAAAGCCACACACCGAACACGGCCTGTGGCTTTTGAATGAATGAAAGAGATATCCCAATCACTCATATTTGAACGGTAGGATTTTAGAATCCTTCACCGTTGAGAGCGTCATTAAGGTTTTCAAACGCTCAATTTCCTCGATTTGAGACAGCGTTTTGAACAATAATTGCTCGTAAATTGGAATGTCTTTGCACACAATTTTCATCAAAAAATCTGCTTCACCCGTGATGATGTAGCATTCCGTGATTTCGTCAATCTCTTTGATTTTATCCAAAAAGTTATTGAGTGCATTGTCTTTTTGCCAAGCCAAAGAAACGAGGACGAACGTCTTGACGTTCAGCCCGATTTCCTGCGGGTTCACTGCCGCGTGATAGCTGACGACAACGCCCGTGCTTTCCAGTTTCTTGACGCGCTCCAATGTAGGCGCGGGGGACAAACCGATTTTTTTCGACAAATCTAGGTTTGTGATTTTAGAGTTTTCTTGGAGGATTTTCAAAATCCTCAAATCAATATTATCAAATTTCTCGCTCATAAGGAAAACCGAATTTAATTTCGTGTGATTAAGAGGTGTATTTTCTAATTTCGCCGCAAGGTACAAACCAGAAAAATAAAAACCAAGTTTTGAAGTAAAAAACCTTTAATAATTTTTCAAAAAACGCCTTTTGAGCATTTATATTCAATACCAAATTATGTTTGGTTCAGAATTATTAAGACATCAAAACAAAATTTGGTCACGGGCGGAAACCTTTTTTTTCGATAAGCGTCCATTAAAATGCGTCGCCAAATAAAATTTTACGCATCTTATTGCCTAAAAACGCCACTTTGAGGGGTTTAAAGTGGCGTTTTAGCGTTTTATACTGAGGGGGTGCTGGTTACTCGGCAGATGCAGACATTTTTGATAAAAAAAGATTTTGAGTTTTGAGAACGGGTTTTGAGTGCCGTAACTCAAAATCAAAAGAACCCCCTCAGTATAAAAGGCGTTTTAGCCCCTTTTTTTTGGGCAAATGCCCTTTCCTTCTTCTTTTAATTGGAAACACTTGTTCCCTTGCCAAATAGTTTGATAGAAATAAAGTAGTTCAATTTGTTAATTATTTACCTGCTGAATGGAAAAGTCTATTACATTTGTCCATCAATTGTGACAAGCTATCACTCACACGCCGTTTACACTATCGAATTTTCATTTACCGTGCATTAATATACCAATCTACATAAGCCACGCGCTTCCAGCATTTTTATAGAATCAAATTTATCTCTATCATCTATTTTCGTTTTACTTCTTAAATCTTTTTTTTATGAAAAAAATTTTGACGCTTCTGCTCTTTGCTTTGGCAATGACAGTTTCGCGTGCTCAACAAGTATCTGTTACAGCGACTGCGGGTACAATGGGGCCGACTCCTTACACGACATTAAAAGGTGCTTTTGATGCTATCATTGCAGGAACACATCAAGGAGCTATTACAATCGGTATTTCTGCTAATACAACCGAAACTGCTTCTGCTGTTTTAACAGCAAGTGGTGTAGGTTCGGCTGTTTACACCTCTGTTTTGATTTCGCCGACTGCTGCAAATGTTACTATATCTGGTAACGTTACACCACTTATCAATTTGAATGGTGCTGACAATGTAACAATAGATGGTCGCCAAGGTCAAACGGGTTCGACAAAAAATTTAACAATTTCAGCCATTACGGGTACAACGAATGTTGCGGTGCAATTTATTAATGACGCTTCTAGTAATACCCTTAAATACACTGAAATTAAGAGTCTTAATACTAGCACTTCTTCTGGTATTATCTTGTTTAGTACAACAACTGGAACGACTGGAAATGATGGCAATACAATTGATAATTGTAACATTCACAGTGGTACTACAACAACAGCCAACTATGCGGCGAATATGATTTACTCTGCTGGTACAACAGCAAAGACAAATAGCGGCAATATGATTACGAACAACACTATTTATGATTTTTTGAATAGTGCTGTGAGTGTTGCAACATTTAGCGATACTTGGACAATTCAAGGTAATCAAATATATCAAGCTGCTGCCTTTACCACTACTGAAAGAACACAAAACATAGTGAATGTAGCGACAGGTGGTTCTTACACTATATCATCTAATTTTATTGGTGGAGGTGCAATAAACTGCGGTGGTTCTGCTTGGAACTTAGATTTTGGCGCAGATAACCGTGTAACAGCTATCACTTATTCGGGTGGTTCAACAGGAAATACAATCTCGAGCAATACAATTGCTAATTATACTGTCAGACAAAATACTGTGAATGAAACATTCAAAGGTATATTTGTTTCAGGAGCAAGTAGTGTAACTATGAACGGAAACACTATTGGCTCTGCGACAGGGACTGCAAATATTACGACAACTACTACAACAGTAACAGGGGCTTCAACCCATGGTATTTATAGTACGTCAACTGGTACTATGGATATCACGAATAACAATATTCGTAGTATTACCTTAACAACAGCATCCGCAAATACACTAGCAGGGCTTTTTTATGGGATTAGAACAACTGCTGGTACAAATACGATTACGGGCAATAATATAGGCAGTACAGATGCCGCGAACGGCAGTATAACAAATAATACCGTACAAAGTAGCTTTTCAAATACTGCTGTTACTTATGGTATTAGCAATGAAGGAACAACTGCCGCCGCAAACATAGCAACGAATACAGTTCGAAATATGGCCTATACAGGTGCTTCATCAAATGTGGCAACTCTTGTTAGTGGTATTAGAAATACAGGCTCATCCGTAGGCGTAACAATTAGTGGCAATATAGTAAGTGATTTGTCCAGTACAGCCGCTAGTACAGCGGGTACATTTGGTGCTACTCCCTCAGTAATTGGTATAAATAATCTATCAACAACGACACCTGTATCTCTGACTTCAAACATTGTATATACAATCAAAAACGCCAATCCAGGTGCAGGTGCTTATAATGTTTGTGGTATTCGTTCAACAGGTCCCGCAAGCGGCACTTATGAGATTAATAAAAACACGATTCACTCTTTATCTGTAAGCAACAGCAGTACAGGGTTTATGTATGGTATTTACTATGTTGGCGGCACTGGAACTTTAAGTAATAATGTGATTAGATTAGGGTTGAATGAATCAGGTACAAGTGTAACAGGTAATTATGATATTGAAGGTATTTGGGCAACTTCAGGTTCAGCTTCAGGTATATATTTTAACTCTATTTATATCCGTCCTTTCCCACAACTTTTTAAAAATTGGTATTTAACGAAAAATGGCTTTAAATTCAACGGTTTCGACAGTTTTGGAAGTCGATATTTTGT
>JAYSRS010000229.1:0-5186 GCA_043720935.1 Saprospiraceae bacterium | reverse complement strand
CTCTTATTTTATTGTCTTGTTAACCATAAAAGTAAAGAGAATAGGGGGAATATTTTTTTTTAACTTAACAAGCCAGTTTGAAACCCGCGTCAAGTTTGAGTTGCGATAAATACCCGATGATTCCGTACTATTTTAATCATTGATTACAAACACTTTAACCACTTATGAAAACTTGTAAAACCCTCTGTTTGCTTTCCTTTTTCTGCTTTTGTTGTAGCCCATTTTTATTGGCGCAAACGGTCGTCGCGCCTTACGATATTCTTATAAATGAATTTATGCCAGCACCTGCGGCTAATCGTTTGTTGCCTAATGTCGAGTATATTGAATTGTACAATCGGTCTCAAAATGATATTGAATTGAATAATTTTATGATTATTAACAAGCCTGATACAACGGTTTTAAAGCAACGAACATTAAAGTCTAATGCTTATGTAATCATCTATACAAAAAATGCTAATGTAAATTTTCGAGAAATTGATAACACACTTGATACAATTCAGGTCAAAAAATTGGGTACATTGAGTAACCCGAGTGATTTTATTTATCTACTTTCTTCTAATGGTGTTGTGATTGATGCGGCTGGTTATGATCTAACATATTATCAAAACGTAAATAAAGCTGAAACTGGTTTGGCTTTGGAACGGACACGCCCTAATGCACCCTGTAATAGCACTAATTGGACACCTTCTGTCAATCCACGTGGTGGTACGCCTGGGAAACGCAATTCGGTTGTTAATGATTCAATTGACGTAACAGCCCCTTTAATTGAACAGTATTACCTGAAAACGGATAAGAAAATTAGCTTAACTTTTAACAGAAGCCTCAATCAAAATTTGTTGAAAATGCCTTCTCAATACCAAATTTTTGCTGTCAATAATAATGATACGACAAGTTTGCTCACGCCCAAAACTAGCAAAGATGCACCTAATCAGTCAAGTAATATAATAACCATCAAATCTGTGGATACCATAATTTCACCCCTTTTTAATACTGTTGAACTTACCCTTAACTCGGGTTTAAGGAAAGATTCACTCTATAAATTGATAATAAAACCTATTCTCAAAGATTGTCAAAATTTACCAATACCCCTCAGTATTTACAGCACTTTGTACCTTCAAATGTTCGACAAACCTATTGGTAATGATTTGATTATCAATGAATTATTGACTAACCCAGAAACAGGGGGAAGCCGTTTTGTAGAAATTTTTAATCGGTCGAAAAAAGCTTTTAATATTAAAAATTTACAAATAAAAGATACGACGCGTAATGATGTTAAACCTGTATCACTTGACTTCCTTTTGTTACCTAAGCAATATGTTGTTTTGACAGACAAGCCCTCCTACGTGCGTAGTCGCTATAACGTACCCGACAGTGCCAAATTTAATATTTTAAAAAACAAATTGCCAACATGGAATGAGGCATCGGGCAATGTGTCAATTTCGCTTGATACAGTGACTCTTGACAATTTTAATTACACCAAATCATGGCACAATCCCTTACTCGCCACAACTGACGGCGTTTCTTTGGAAAGAACAAACCCCTATGCAACAAGTTCAGAACCATCAAGTTGGCAATCTGCCGCCGAAAAACGCGGTTTTGCAACCCCCGCCCAAAGGAATTCTCAATACCGCGACCTTACACTGACCCCCTCAGTATCCGCCGCGTTTTGGCTTGAAAAAGACAGTTTTTCGCCTGACGATGATGGATTTGAAGATGCACTTTTGGTACGTTATAAGTTGGAAAAAAGAGGGGGTGTGGCCAATGTTAAAATTTTTGACAGCAACGGGCGTTTTGTTAAGTCTTTGTCAGTCAATGAGTTACTCGGTGCTGAGGGGGTGTTGCGCTGGCAAGGTGAGCGAACGGATGGGACAAAGACTGTTGTTGGTATTTATATTTTAGCCATAGATATAATTTTTTCAGATGGAACGACGATGCGTCAAAAATTGCCCTGTGCGTTGACGACTCAATTTTGATGTTATGAATTTGTTTTATTTAACTGTTATTTGTTTTAATGTCAAAAAGATAGAATAGACTTGGTGGCGTTAAGTTTTTTTCTACTTTTGCCCCGCACTATTTGCACACGCATGGAAATATTTGATAAAGACATACACGCCTACACTTGGCTCGAACGCCTGACTGCCGTCGCACTCGTCATCGGCGTTGCTCTGTGCATTTATCAACCTGACTACCAAATTGTCAAGGCTTGGGCTAAGTTTTCACCCATTATTACTATTGGTTACTGGCTTTTGGGCTTGTTGTTTTTGGCTTTGCGCCAAAACCGTTTGACAATGATTGCCTTCATTTGTTGCGGTTTTATGTGTATTTTTCTTAAAAATGCGAGTAATCAAGCACTTGTTCAACCAACTAAAACGGCTGAACCTATGGTGAAAATTGCTCAATTTAACCTTGCTGCTGTCAACAGCTCGTACAGTGAGTTGATTGATAAAATTGTTAAGACTGATGCCGATGTGGTGTCGCTTCAAGAAGTGCCGATTACGTTGCTAAAATGGCTGGAAGATACTTTGAAAACGACGTATCCATTTCCGTGTCGAGCGGCTTCGGCGGATTTTCGAGGTATTTTGTTGCTATCAAAACACAAGTTTTTGACCTGTGATACCATAAAATCGGACAATATTCCAAACTTGTCGGTGAGCATTCGGACGAAAAATTCGGCACGTCAGCTCTACATTATTTGCACTTATCTCGCGCCTTCTTTTGATAAATCAAGCTACCAAATTCTTAAAAATCAATTAGATACGGTAGCCAATTACGCTAAAATGTTGGGTGAACCCTACGTGACAGTCGGTGATTTTAACATGGAAGGCTTTACCTATGAAGTGCAACAGTTTCGCAGAAGTACAGGTATTCTGGACAGTCGCCGTGGTTTTCAGCCGATGCGTCAAGATGGTACTTTCGATTTAACCGAGATGCCAACTGACCATATTTTCTACACGAGACATTTTCAATGTGTTGATTTTCAAACAATTACAGATTCCTCGAAAACGCATTTGGGCATCGTCGGAACGTATCAATTCTTAATAGATTCTACTTCTAAAACCAATGTTGCAAAAAAGAATTAAGAGTTTCAGCTATGCTTTTAAAGGTATCGTCAGCCTTTTTGCTTCGCAACCTAATGCGCGTATTCACGTAGTTGTGTTGAGTTTTGTTGTTGCGGCAGGTTTTTATTTCAAGGTTGACAAAACAGAATGGTTGACGATTGTCTTGATTGCTGCCCTCGTTTTGTCCGCAGAAGCGATGAATACGGCAGTCGAATTCGTCGTTGATTTGGTGTCACCCGACTATCATCCACTTGCAGGAAAGGCCAAAGATGTGGCGGCGGCAGCGGTTTTATTGACCGCTTTCGGTGCAGTTGTCGTTGGTTTTATTATTTTTCTTCCTAAAATATTGATGTTGTTTTAATTTATAAACAGTTGATTTATAATTTTTTATAAATTTCCGGAATCGTCAGTTATTTATCTTGTTGCGGCGTAGCTGCAAAATCTCGGTAGTGATTGGCCCAAGCTCAATTTTTTATGCGGTGTAACCGCTAAACATGCTGTGTTACGGTTACACCGCATAGTAAAAGCCGTTGTTGCGTTGAGCATTACCGAGATTCTGCAGCTACGCCGCATTTAGGACATAACCTATCAACGCTCGACTCTATTAGGATTAAAGACAAATTGTCGTTTATTTTTCTATGCACTCGATGTTCCAGTTTTTTAAAATCACACATTTCTGCCCAAAATTCCCGAAGGGAATATATGTTTATAGAAATATTATGGATTGATTTTCTCAAATCCCGAAGGGATTGTATGTAATTGACATGCTATTTTACATATAATCCCTTCGGAATTTAGGAAAAATGTCCGATTTAGTTCTATAAACATATATTTCCTTCGGGAATTTTGATAAAAAACACATCGTTACGAAAAACTGGAACATCGGGTATAACATATATTCCCTTCGGGAAACACGAGGCTTTTTATTTGACAAAAAATCCGCCAAGATTTTAAAAACCTTGGCGGATTATAGGGCTGATGTTTCAAAAAATCGTGTAAAAATCTTTTGTCAAAGCGCGATAGGCTTCTGTATAATCGCGGTCGCCGACTGTTGAATGTTGCAAAATCAATTCTTCGGGTTCAAACGCTTTTGGTTGATGCTCAAAGGCCAACAAAAGACGCTCAATCGGTTTTTCTTTTTTGAAACGAACATCCATTCTGCACGTATTGTGGAGGCCATAAGTGGCTGCGATTTCGATAAAACGCAAACCTTCGATGAGCGGTAGAATGACGCAAAACCGACCTTCTTTGGCCAAAAGCTCCCGTGTCGCATTCAATAAATCGCCATGTGGCAATTTGACTGTATGTCTAACATTCGTCTTATCACCGTTTGAATTGAGCGTTCCTCCCGTAAAAAAGGGTGGATTACTGACGATTAAGTCGTATTTGGTGTGTGTTTTCTTCACAAAATCTTGGATAGATAGCGGAAAGGCGGCCAAACGCTCGGCAAACGGGGCGGCTTTAAAATTCTCTTGGGCTTGTTCGGCGGCGGCTTCGTCAATCTCGACGGCGTGAATTTTGACCCCCTCAGTATTTTGGCCTCTTTGGGCCAGCATGACCGCAATAACGCCCGTTCCAGTGCCAATATCGAGGATATTTTTAGCCGATTCAACGTTTGCCCACGCGCCGAGTAGAACGCCGTCCGTACCAACTTTCATGGCACAACGGTCTTGATGTATCTTAAACTGTTTGAAAGTAAATGTCTTATTATCGCCAATTTTTTCTTTCGACATACATTTTTAGATTAACGTTTTTTAGTTTTTCATTAAAAAAGCGAATTAACGGGTTTTGATGCAGATATTCACCTTTCCAAACGAAAAAGTACAAATTTAGTTCTGAAAAATAGACCCCTCAGTATTTTTTACGCTTTTTTTAAAACAGTTGCGCCGCAAAATCCTATTTGTTAGAATTAGCGGCGCAGTTGTTTTTATCTTCATTTAATACTGTTCTTATGGTAGAGTTGAACGTGATTACTTGTTTTGACGACTGTATTCCCCTTCATTTCTTTCCATTTGAGCAATATGCCTTTGTGCGTGTTGACTAAAAAAATAGATGTATTGATACACCTGACATTTCCCACACCTTTTTGTGAAATAGGTATTTAACGTATCTTTGGGAATGTATAGT
>JAYSRS010000228.1:0-1863 GCA_043720935.1 Saprospiraceae bacterium | reverse complement strand
ATCATCGGTTATTTATCGCAAAATAAAAACATAGCGGTAAATTCATTGATAATCAATTAGTTACAACTTGACGCGGGTTTTAAACCCGCGTCAAGTTTACGTTGCGATAAATAACCGATGATTCCGAATTTTATTTTGTAAATGCTTGAAAATCAATAAAAAAACGTAAAATACTGAGGGGGGTATTCTAACAAGAGCGCAACGTTGGCGAGCTTCAAAATCTCGCCAACGTTTTGAACGCACCAAGAATAAGTGAAATCGGGCGAAATATAAGCGGCGAACTTTATAATTTTGCGTTTTTATAAATACAGGACGCGACTTCAAAGTCGCGCTACGACTGCAACCATTAAAAATTCGTTCTAAAATTAGCATTTCATGAAAAATTTATTGGGGCTACTCATGGCCTTTTTCTCTATGTCAAATAGTGACGCTCAAACCCAAGCTGCGCTTGATGTGGCCGATATTACGCTTAGAATTGGGGCAAAAAGCGAGGAAAATCTTTATTATGGCTTTGCCGAAGGCGACCAAATTGTGTTCAACTTTCGAGAAATCAACGGCAACGACTTGAAAGAAGTCGAGATTGTGGCGATGCCCGAAAGCTCAAAATTCAAAGATTACGAAGTAAAAGAAGTTCAAAACAAGACAATTAAAGTGAATCAAAAAGGGATTTTTAGGTTTCATTTCCACAATTCGGCTTTGTTGAAAGGGCGCGTTTGTGCGATAAAAATTCAGCGTATTCCAAAAAATGCAACATATATAAATTTCAATACAGGCATAAAATGGATTGAAAAACTGGATACAACTTACGAATTAAAAACAACAACTGTATATAATAGTTCTGATAAACAAGAAGTTAGAAAGAAATTGGTATCTATTGATACAAATGTCGTATCAGTTATTGACCGAACTGAACGCGTGGCTTCGATGTCGAAATTGGGCAATTCCAACAGTCAGTACATTTCGGTTAAGCTGCCGCAAAATACTGACTATCCTGATGCGAACAATCCGTATTTGAAAACCGAAGTTGTCTCGTGGGCGTATGCGATTACGGTCGGTGGCACGGGACAGGCATGGTACAAAAGTGGCAATGAAAACGCGAATGTGAAAATTGCCACGACGGTCGCCAAAACTGCCGCAGGCATGGCCATAAAAGCGGGTGTTGTCTCGACGGGCTATGGGGCTTTGGCGATTTTGGCGATTGAAGGCGTCTCCGTTTTTTCAAATCAGCCGCCTGGCGACAACGTAAAATTTGGCGTTATGGCCAACATCAACAATCAAGTCGTTTTTTTGGATAGTGGCAACAGCGTCGCTGCATCGGGTCGTGTAACACAATATACACAAGGCGAATACACAATAAAATTGGAGAACGACAACTACGTCGAAGGTATCAACGTTGATGTAAAAGTTATTGCGATTACTGTCACACAAAAGTTTGATAATGAAATAGTTACGCTTAAATCTGATGCGCCATTGAAAGAAAAAAAGGCAGTGAAAGTACCTAAAATTACGGTTGTCAGAACGCCCGTTTTTGTCGATTGATGGTGTATTTTTACTTAAAAATGGGTGAAATACTGAGGGGGTAAAAATTACTAAATTTTCACTTCTTTGCTTTTATTGCTTTTCTGTTATCTTCGTCCACAAAATAATTAAAAATATGACTCCCTTTTATGTATGAAGCACGGTCTAAAACCAAAAGCAGATGATATTATTGCAGGTGACGATTTTCAAGAAATTGAAGACATCAAACGGATTCCAAGGCATTGATATGCCTGATAAAGAACTCATGCGGCAAATTGTTTATGTTATTTTAAATCCTTAGGAACGTTAAGTAAATAAAAGCGTATTTTACTGGCTCTTTCTCGC
>JAYSRS010000227.1:0-5213 GCA_043720935.1 Saprospiraceae bacterium | reverse complement strand
ACAAAAACGAAGTGACAGGCATCAACAGTACGCCGCTTATTAACTCGGATGCTAAAAATCCAACGGCTGAAAACCCCGATACGTGGTTCAAAAACCGTCTATTCGACCGTCAACAACGCTCGCGGATTGAAGTGTGGCAACCAAACAGCAAAGTCAATTTGAGTTTGAATTATTCTATTGATAAATTAGGCGTCACCCTTCGCGTGGTGCGTTTTGGCGAATCCAAATACGTTCACAACGTGGATACAGAAGCTAAAAAAGCGGACGGTACTTTTTGGAATACCATTTATTCAAGAGATGCGGCAGGTGCGGCTTATATTGAACAAACCTTTAAGCCTGTGTTTATTACAGATTTGATTGTGAGTTATGCGTTTACAAAAGAATTGAGCTTGTCGGCAGGTATCAACAATTTGATGGACGTTTATCCCGACCAAATCTACATTGACCCACGCAATGCCTATGGCAGCGTTGACTACAATGCAGGTCGTGACGCCTCAAACCGTGGTCGTTTGTTGTTCCAACCTAATCAAGGTGGCTACAATGGCCGTTTCTTCTTCGGTCGTTTGGCATTTACGCTTAAATAAAAATGTACAGGCGATTTCAGTCGCCGATATATAAAAAACCGCTTATGCCGTAACAAGCATAAGCGGTTTCGTTTTTCGATAGATAAAAATTGTCCAATCTGCATTTATAAGACCCCTCAGCCAGAGATATACTGATTCAAAGCCTTTCCTTTTTGTTGCGCTTGCTCACGCAATTGTGTTTCTAAACCGTAGGGCAATTCGATTGTAAGGTGCATTTTTTAATTATTTTGTACAAAAATAAGCATTTTTGTCAGAATCACTAATTTTTAAAAAATAAGATTGTGAATAAATACCTCTTTTTAATTATTTGCTCCTTCATAACAACCGTTGTATTGGCTCAAAATACGTATTTTTTTGAAGGAAAAATAACGGATACCGACGGCGAAGCCTTGGCTTTTGTCGCCGTCATTCCGAATGACGATGTGACGAAAGGCGTCTTGTCTGACATCGAAGGACGGTTCTCTATTTCGTCGAAAATCAGCGTCAAATCATTGACTTTCAGAGCAGTAGGCTTGCAAACTTTTACGCTAGTTATTAATAGTTCCGACAAAAACAGGCCCCTCAGTATAACGCTCAAAAAAGCCGATAATTTAATCAGCGAAATCACGATTTCCGCAGGAGAAAACCCCGCCGACCGTTTGATGCGGCGTGTGATTGCGAACAGAAACCAAAACAATCCCGAAAAATTGAATACATTTCAATGCAAAACCTACAATAAAATGGCGTTCGATTTGATGCCGAACGACTCCGTTTTCAAGCGCGTGATTGCCAAAGATGATACGACGAAAAAGGGGACGAAAAAATTTATCAGACAATACAAAGAAATGGACAGCATCACCGAAGAACGGCATAATTTCTTGATGGAAACCGTCACCGAACGCCGTTTTCGTGCGCCAAATGACAATTTTGAGCGCGTTATTTTGAATCGCGTGAGTGGTTTTCCGAATATGGGCATCGTCGCTTTGGCGAATATGGTGCAACCGTTTTCGTTTTATGGCGATTTTCTACGATTGATTGATAAAGATTATGTCAATCCTGTCAGTATTGGCAGTCCCAATCTGTATTTTTTTAATATCGAAGACACGCTGTATCAAGGCATTGACACCGTTTTTCTGATGTCGTTTCATCCCAAAAAAGGAAAAGTTTTTGAGGGATTGACGGGACTTTTACACATCAATTCTAACAATTGGGCGGTGCAAAATGTGCAAGCAAAACCCACAAATTCGACGCAATCGCGCCTTAAAATTGAGCAACAATACCATTTTGACACCCTCGCCAAACAATGGTTTCCCGAGCAATTAAATTTTGAATGGACGTTTCTCAAATATCCAAATCCTGTCATGGGTATGCGCGTGATTGGCCGTAGTTATGTGTCGGATGTGTCCGTGAATCCGCCGTTGCGACAGCGCGATTTCAATCCCGAAATGCCCTTGATTATTGAAGATTCAGCTTACAATCGCCCCGACAGTGCATGGTTGCCGTATCGAAAAATCGCCCCCCTCAGTATCCGCGAGCTGCGGACATACCAAGCAATGGACAGCCTCAGTAAAAAACGACATTTTGGAGCTTGGGCGAATGCGTTTCAAGTCCTTGCTTCGGGCGCGTTGCCTTTGAAAAATAGTGGCGTAAACCTTGATTTGATGCGACTTATACGTATGAATAATTATGAAAATGTCCGTTTAGGGCTTGGTTTCACGACCGCGCAAGCACGGCCTTTGAGTCGCCCAAAATTTTGGGAATTGGGCAGTTATGCGGGTTACGGCGTCCGAGATTCGGCTTGGAAATACGGCGGTTATCTAAAATTTCGGCTCGCGCAAGGGTCAGAAACGACGTTTCAATTGAGTGCATCTCACGATTTGAGAGAGCCTGGCGCACCGTCTGAATTGGAAGCTACGGGCTTCATCTCGCGGAGTCTGTATTCCATTTATTTTGATACGCAACGGGAGTTTTCAGCCACATTTGGTAGTCGAATTGGCAAGCGGATTTATGCTAAAATCACGGCGCAACAAGCCGATGTCCAGCCAAATTATGCTTATAATTTCGTCAAAAACAACGGTGAAGTTGCCAAAAATTTTCGTTTTGCCGAACTATCAACTTACGTAAAATACGTGTATAACGAGCAAAATCCGTCGCTTTTTGGCGAAAATGTCAATGAAATCAACCGAGTTCCTGTCATTGAAGTCGGTTACACGCGTGGGTTTGACCAAATGTTATTTCGAGGAGCAAAGCAACCTGTGGGGCAGTACAATTACGAAAAATGGTTATTTGCCATACATCAGTCTTTGAATATCAGACGATTAGGCCGCATGATGTGGCGCGTAGAGGGTGGGAGAGTGGTTGGTAATGTGCCGTTTTCTAAACTCTTTACGCTCAATCAGAGTGGCGACGGCGGTTTTGCTTTAATTGCTTTGCCGAATACTTTTCAGACCTTGAAAGATACCGTTAGGCTGTCGGATAAGTTTTTAAATGTCTATTTTTCACAATCTTTTGGCAATATTCTGTACCGTTCAAAATACTCTTCGCCGCAATTGAGCCTCATCCAAAATGTCGCAATTGGCCAATTATCGAACCCCGAAGCACACCAAAATATTACCTTTCAAACGCCGTCAAAACCGCTTTTGGAAAGTGGCTTAGTATTGGATAACTTATTGACACTCAATTATATAAACTTTGCAAATGTCGGTATCGGAGTTGGATTTTACTACCGTTGGGGGAACGAATTGACAAGCGATAATTGGCAAAAAGTGCTGAATCCGCGTTTGTCGTTTAAGATGATTTTATAACGCCAATATCTATTTTGACACTTTTTGAATGCTCTCAAATTATTGGATTGACGACGACAAGCTGTGGTATTTTGATAAAATCGCCCACATTACGGGTATAAATTTCTCGATTGTCAATTAGAGCAGTTGCCGCAACAATGCTATCGCCTAATTTCATTCTGTATTTTTTCCGTAATTCTATGGCTTTTGACAATACAGCATTGTCAAAAGGAAGTGATTGCAGAATTCTGAATACATAGCTACAAAAAGTTTCTTCACTTGCTGATATGCCATGAAACCCTAATACTTCTAACTGCGTAATCGCAGAAATAGCATTGTTAGAGTCCAATACTAACGGTTTTAAGTAGCTAAAATTAGATTGGTAAGCGTAGATAATGATGTTAGAATCAAGTAATTTCATAGATTTATGGGTAATTCACGATCGGCTCTTTCGGCGCGTTGCCATTCTGCGGCATCGCCAAAAGAAGGCGTATCGTTTTGATAATTTAGAATATAATCAATCATTTTTTGGCGTTCATCGGGCATCTGTTCCGTTGTTGGAACAGATAAAGCATCTGATTTTTCAATCTCAACGTAAGTCAAACTTCGTAAAAATTGAACAAACAGTGCATAATAAGATTCTTTAATATTTAATGTAATCTGCTTCATGTCAAAATTTAATTTATTCACAAAAGTAAGCAATTTTAACGAATTGAGCCAATAAAATGACTTTTAGCATCTCTATTAAAAACATTTAAAAAAGTTAATTAATTGATAAACAACCAATTAGCTCTTTTCTAATTTTCGCTAAACTCCCCCAACGGATTGCTATTCGGCACGCCTTTGATGGACACCCGCCCATACAACACATGGTCGTTGTCTTGGGCAATAGACACCATGCCTTTATCCAAATCTGCGAAATAGAAAAAAGTAAAAATGAATTTACCGTTGACAAAGCCTGAGCCGTGCCAAAAATTGCGGGGACGCACCTCCGTCATGGACATATTGACCAAGGTGATTTTCATCGCCTTCACCTCTTCGGTCGTCATGTCGGGTGTTACGGGAATCATACCGTGGGTTAAGCACATTATGCTCAGCGTCGAATATATGATGTCTTTCAACGCTTTGTTTTTACTCGCTTTACCTTGAATCGCGGGAATATTCGTCTCCGTGAGCGTGAAAAAATAGTCTTGGATGTCGTCAAAATCCGTTGCCGTGATGAGGATATTTTTCAATCCGCCGATAGTATGTTTTTCCATAACAAATTGATATTTAATTAGTTATTGCTAAATTTTTCCGCAGGGTTACTGCCATCTGGCAAGCCTTTGACGGAGATACGTGCAAAAAAATTGTTCCCACCTTTGGCCAACGACACCAAGCCTTTGTCGATGTCGGCAAAGTACATAAACGTAAAAATATGTTTGTTGTTAATCAAGCCCGAGCCGTGCCAAAAATTATGATTGGGGACTTCGATCATGAACATCCTGTCGAGCGTCATCATTTTTGTATGCTCTTTGATGATGTCTTGACGACGGGCCAATTCGGTCAGCGTGGAGATAAGAATCTGCTGTAAGACGTCGTTTTGAGCCGCTCGGCCATTAAGCGCGTCCATATTTGTCTCCGTAATTGTAAGAAAATAGTCGGCGATGTCATAGAACTTCGGCGACGAAACAAGGGTTTTTCTCAACCCTTCGATAGTATGTTTTTCCATAATGATTTGGATTTTAAATTGTGTAAAAATTCTAATTATTGATTAAGTGAAGTGTAATAAGTAGGTGCGTTTAAATAAACGGGAATTTTATTTTTTGCAAATTGTTGATTATCAACGTATTGTAAAACTCATAACTCATCATTTATAACTCATAAC
>JAYSRS010000226.1:0-5226 GCA_043720935.1 Saprospiraceae bacterium | reverse complement strand
TTAAGTTGGGGATGAGCTTAACAACGACTTTCACGGCTTTAGCCACGAACTTATTGATTATCAAAGTTTAAGGTTACTGGCTAAAGCCGAATAAGTGCCTGTTCCTTGTTCCCAACTTAAAAGTTGGGGTTAGTTATACAAGTAAATGGGTTCATTTTAAAATCCGAAAACCACTTTCACCTTAGTATAAAATTTTATTGTAATTAATTGATTTTAAATGAGTTCCAATCTGACGCCAGTTTCAAACCCACGTCAGATTTTCTGAAAATATATAAAACGTACTACTGAGGGGTGTGTTTTTAGAATAAACTGACTAATCACTCTACTTGATTTTTTGTATTAAATGACCTATTTTTAAAATAGAAAAGCCCTATTTTTATTTGAATCAATAAAAATAGGGCTTTTATTTTAAGGACATTTTTATTCATAAATTTCACTCAAAGGCAATTGAATAGTCAAGGCGGTGAGTGCAATTATTTCAGAAATATGGGTAAACGTTTCTACTTCCCAAGAGCCATCCGCTTGTTTTGTATAACATTCTACAAGCGTTTTTTCGGGTTCAACGGTCAAATAATGCTGCAAAGAGTCTATTTTTCTACACCGAATAAATTTAGACGTTTTATCAGAGACGCGTGTTTTATCACTCAAAACTTCTATAATTACTGAGGGGTAGCGTTTGATATGTGTAGAATTAAGGTCACGTTCATCTGTAATAAATACGTCGGAATAAGTGTAATCCTTATTATTCAAGATACAAACTTTGACATTTTCTCGAAAAACACGTGTAGCCTTACCTTTAAAAATGTATCGCAGCATCCTATAAATGTTGCCGCAAATGTGGTTGTGACAGTCGGTTGTTTCAAGTATTTCATAAAGTTGTTCATTAATAAATTCATGTCGAGTTTCTGACGTTTCCTCGAAGGCAATGTAGGCTTCGACGGTCATTGTGGCTGTTGCTATCAATTCCATGTGCTATTTTTTTTACAAAAATAAATAAAAAATTAAGCGTTTTATTTCTTTAAAAATTTCTCTACTCGCAGATGTTCACCAACGCCATTTATGGGAAAAAGAATTAGAAAAACCATATTTGAAGATTGACTACGCGAAATGCCCCCCTCAGTATAAAGGGGGTTTCCAATAAAATACTTCTAAAATAAAGCATCGTTTAATTAAATCAATGTCAAAAATAGTTACAAATAGCTAATTTTCAAGCCACTAGCAACCGACATCTGACATCCGAAATCCGAAATCGACTTATCCGCCCGTCTCAATTTTCATTTGAGCGATTTGTGTTTCCCACAACTGCGTGGCATTTTTAACGTCATTGACGTCGCAAAAGTCGGTAATTGACAAAATTGTCTCCTCCGTGATACCCGATTTTGAGAGGCGGAACTCCAAATATTCGTTTGGCGAAGGCGCGTCTTCCCACTCGAAACGGAGAAGCTCGTCTTCCCAATCTTCGACGAGATTAGCCACTTGTTCGTCGCCGTCCCAATTGAAGGTGTAAACTGTGCCGCTAACATCGACTTCCTCGCAAAACCAGCGAATAAGGCAAGCAGGACTGGTCAGAAATTGGTAAACAATGGTCGGCGAAGCGCGGAAAATAAATTCCGTTTTGAACTGTGTACGTTTGATAGCCATAAGATAATTACGAATTTAAAGAAGATGAATTGTATAAGAAGTAGTGCTTTTTACGCTTTTTTGCGAAAAAATGTTGTTCTACGATTATATCGGCGCAATAAACTCAAATTCGATAATCTAACCAAACAATAATTTTATTTTTTTTAAATCACTTTTTTTTAAAAATATTATTCGGTAAATTCCCACCTTTGCCGCCGCACGACCAAATTAAATTTTGTGACGTTTGCAAATTTTCGCGGTCTTAACATCTAGTGTAGCAAAAGGAACAAAAAAAACGCGCAAACACGTAAATTTTTCGTAGTTTTGCCAAAATTCCCTTTCAATGCTCACATCTTTTTCCGCAGAACTTCGTTTAAGTAGCGCAAAGACGGTCACACGTTATATACATACCTACGTGTAGCCGCCTGAACAGACACTCTATTCTTGACTAACAAAAAAAATACAACTCTCAGGCATGAGACAATTAAAAATTACGAAGTCAATTACCAATCGTGAAAGCCAATCACTTGAAAAATACTTGCAAGAAATTGGTAAAGTTGACTTATTGACACCCGAGGAAGAGGTGGATTTGGCGAAACGCATCAAACAAGGCGACCAAATCGCGCTTGAAAAATTGACAAAAGCCAACTTACGCTTCGTCGTTTCGGTGGCCAAACAATACCAAAATCAAGGACTTTCCCTTTCTGACCTTATTAATGAAGGTAATTTGGGTTTGATAAAAGCCGCCCAACGTTTCGATGAAACCCGTGGTTTTAAATTCATTTCTTACGCGGTTTGGTGGATTCGTCAGTCTATTTTGCAGGCTTTGGCCGAGCAATCACGGATTGTTCGTTTGCCACTCAACAAAGTGGGGTCGTTGAATAAAATCAACAAAGCGTTTTCTGAACTCGAACAAGAGTACGAGCGTGAACCAACACCCGATGAATTGGCCGCTTTGTTGGAAATAACGACGGATGAAGTAGAAACAACTTTGGGTGTTGCCGCAAGACACGTTTCGATGGACGCGCCTTTCGTTGACGGTGAAGACAACTCGCTTTTGGACGTTTTGGAAAACAGCACGACGCCCGGCACCGATACGCACTTGGAGTACAAAGAGTCATTGAGCCGTGAAATCGAACGCTCATTAGGCACACTCACCGACCGTCAAAGTGATGTGATTCGCCTTTATTTCGGTATCAATACGGAGCATCCGATGAGCCTTGAAGACATTGGTGATAAATTCGGTTTGACCCGCGAACGTGTCCGTCAAATTAAAGACAAAGCGATCAATAAATTGCGCTCAACATCGAAAAGCAAATTGTTGAAACATTATTTAGGCGCGTAGGAATGATGAATTTGTAAATGACTGTTTATAAATCAATTATAAACAAAGATTATTATAATTTCACAAGAATAAAAAAGCCGATTAAACGCAAGTTTAGTCGGCTTTTTTAATGTTCCGTTTTTAAGTTTAGCGCGTTTTTTAATGCTTAATTCTTAATTTTTAGTTCAAAAGACCCCCTCAGTATTTTCGCTTAAAAAGTGTCAAAACGGCACTTTTTATGCTCTTTTAGTCTTATTTGTTTGAAAAATATTCATTTCTAAGTGCTATTTTATTGAGCAATTAAACATAGCTTTGTTGCCAATAAAAAACATACACGATGAAATTTGAATTAAGAGAAATTTCCGAATTGACGGGGCAACGTTGTAAAATCTATTCTGTGCTTGTTGAAGGTGACGAACAAACGCTTTTTGAGCAATTTGTTGCCGAGAACGAGGGTAGATTTCCCAAAGAAGTCAATGATATTTTAAATAAAATATTGGCTATCAAGCAACTTGAAGGCGCACGGGACTACTTTTTTCGACCTAAAAAAGAAGGTAAATTAGGCGACGGCGTTGAAGCATTATTCGATGAGCTTCATGCGAATTTACGCCTATACTCAATAAAATACGGCAATTTTTTATTAATTTTAGGTGGTGGTGGCTATAAATCTAAGGCAATTCGCGCTTTTCAAGAAGACCCGAAATTGACGAGGGAAAATTATCTGATGCGTCAAATTGCTGCCGTTTTGTACAAAGCGATTAAAGAAAAAGACCTACGTTGGAATCAACGGGGCGACAACTTTGCGGGGCAATTTTATTTTGATAGTGAAGATTACTAATGATTTTTAACATTTTAAATATTAAAAAATGAATATCATAGAAAAAGTTTTAGCACGACTTACACCCGAATCAACAACTAAAACGTGCCGTAAAATGGGCGTTGCCTCTCTAATTGCCGATGCAATGAAAGCAAAAGGCTTGTCGCACAGCGAATTTGCGAAGAAAATGGGTAAAAAAACGGCGGATATTCCCCTCATGTTGAGTGGCAACTGTAACTATACAATTGAAGAACTAACGCAAATTGAATACGTTTTGGACACCAAACTGTTCTTTTCAAGCGAATTGGATTGGTGGCATCCCGAGCCGATAAAACCGACTTACGCCACGCATACGGTTGAGCTTTCAATGGCCGCCGAGCCTTAGATTTAAGGAGGTTTTAGATGTGTCAGTACCCCTCAGTATAAAACATAAAAAAGCCTTGAAAACGTTAGTTTTCAAGGCTTTTTCTGTCTCACTAATCTCTAAAAATTAAGCACTAACTGCTTCATTTTCAACAACTTCTACCTTATTCATCACAACAGTTTGACGGCGAATTGACTCTTGGTGAACGGCAGTCAACAACGAGATAACGAACTCATCTGACAAGCCGCGTTGACGGCCTTTTTCGACGGCTGAGTTCAAAATTTCGTTCCAACGACTCGGCTGCAAAATCGAGATATTGTTGCGTTTTTTGTACGCGCCAATGTCTTCCGCGAAGCCCATACGCTTGCTCAAAAGGCTCAAAATATCGTTGTCTGTTTCGTCAATTCGGACGCGTAAAGCCTCGATTGAATTCAAGAAACCTGCGTCTTTTTCTGTTCTAATTGTCAGATTAGCAATGAGTTTTGCATAAACATCAGGTGTAATTTGTTGTTTAGCATCTGACCAAGCTTCGTCGGGATTGCAATGCACTTCGGTAATCAAACCATCGAAATTTAAGTCCATCATTTGCTGTGCAACCTCCGCTAACATGTGACGATTGCCGCAGATGTGTGAATTGTCGCCAATAATTGGCAAATTCGGCATCCGACGCATCAATTCAATCGCAATATCAAAATGCGGGACGTTGCGGTATTGCGTTTTTGCTGCCGTCGAAAAACCTCGGTGAATTGCCGCCAAACGGGTAATACCGACTTTGTGCAAACGTTCAAACGCGCCCATCCACAATTCCAAATCGGGATTGATTGGGTTTTTAATCATTACAGGAATGTCGCAACCGCGCAAAGCATCGGCGATTTCTTGAACTGAAAACGGATTTACCGTTGTGCGTGCCCCAATCCACAACACATCAATGCCAAATTTTAAGGCTTCATAAACGTGGTGCGCATTGGCTACTTCAACGGTTGTTTTCAAGCCTGTTTCTTCTTTCACACGCTTCAACCAACGCAAACCTTCGCTCCCGACGCCTTCAAACATACCAGGACGGGTGCGGGGTTTCCAGATACCACTGCGAAAAAGGTCAAC
>JAYSRS010000225.1:0-5232 GCA_043720935.1 Saprospiraceae bacterium | reverse complement strand
CTAGCGTCAGGCGACTGAAGTAGCTTGTACATTATTTTGTCAAAAAAACGTACTTTTGCGATAGTAACGCGACCTTAAGGTCGCGCCACAGTCATTTTATGATAAAAATAAGACTTTTTTAATAGCGAATTTTAAGAAACAAACGTTTATGGCCTTGATAAAATCGGTGAACGGCGTTGCCCCGCGTTTTGGCAACAATTGTTATTTGGCAGAAAACGCAACAATCGTTGGTGATGTCGAAATGGGGGATGATTGTTCGGTGTGGTTTACTGCCGTCGTGCGGGGCGATGTGCATTGGATACGCATGGGTAATAAAGTGAATATCCAAGACGGTGCGGTCATTCATTGCACCTATAAAAAGCATCCAACGACGCTTGGCAACAACGTCAGCGTTGGACATCGGGCGATTGTACATGGTTGCACGATTCACGACAACGTTTTGGTCGGTATGGGTGCGATTGTGATGGATAACGTGGTTGTTGAAAGTAATGTGTTGATTGCGGCGGGTGCGGTGGTTTTAGAAAACAGCCGCCTCGAATCGGGTTACATATACGCAGGCGTCCCTGCCAAAAAAGTGAAACCTATTAGCGTCGAATTGTTCAAAGATTCAATTGAACGTATTGCGAATAATTATGTGATGTATTCAGACTGGTTTCGGGATGATGAATTATAAACGATGAGTTATGAATTTTATGCGTCTGAAAATTCATCATTCATAAGTAGTAATTCCTAGATAATTGCTGCTTTGATGACTAACCCCAACTTTTAAGTTGGGGTTTTGTTGATAACTAGGCATTCGGCTTTAGCCATTAACTTTTACGCCGTTTTTGGCTAAAGCCGAGTGTCTGTTGGTGCTTTAACCCCAACTTAAAAGTTGGGGTTAGTCATACAAGTAAGCAGCGATTATTTAGAATAGACTACTTAACTCATCATTCATTATTTAGAAAAAAAAGTTTTTAAAATATTATAAATCAATCAATTACGATGAAAAACGCAATTATTTTTGCACTCCTTTTTTCGGCTTCGGCTGCTGTTGCTCAATCTTCTTTGCGCGACAATACTTGGAAAACGCTGTCTAAAATTACCTTCAAAAAAGAGTACGATGAGGTTTTAGGGCTTAAAATTGACGTACCCGTTTTTGGGAAAGAAGTCAAGGCACTCGAAGGAAAAGAGGTGACGGTGAAGGGCTATATCATTCCGACGGACGGTTATAAAAGCCAATCGGCCTTTGTTTTTTCGGCTTTTCCGTACAATATGTGCTTTTTTTGCGGTGGTGCGGGGCCTGAAACAGTGATGGAAGTGACCACAAAACAGCCCGTTGTTTACACAAGCGAACCTGTTTATCTAAAAGGAATTTTGAAACTGAATGGAGCAGACGTTAATCGTTTGATTTACTCGCTTGAAAAAGCGGAAAAACTTTAAAGTTTGTTTTTTGCCCTAACGGGTTTTGTCATTCAGAAGGAATCTCTATTTTGTACGTATAAAATAGAGATTCCTTCTGAATGACAAAAAAACGTAAACGGAGTTTGTGAATTTCAAACAAAAAGTACGTAAAATATTGACAGCCAATATTTTACGCGCTTTTTTTTGTTTTAAATTTAAACGTTCAAGAAATTTTTGAAGTTTCCCGAACGTCGTAACTAAATCACCAAACTCGCTGCTTCTTGCCGAATTGCCGACTGTGCCATACCGACCGAATTTGTATCACCTTGTTCGCTTAAAAACGCGCTCATTTCGCCGATAAATGCCTCGGCGGTGGCGTTGCTGTCTAACTTTTGAGCGACAATATCAAGCGTATTTGCCGTGTTATCGCGTGCCATCAAGAGGATTTTCCATAGTTTTTCACTGACGTAAATTTGTTGTGTGACGTTGTGTTCAAACTCTTGTTTGATAGCCATCAACATCGCCATTCGCAAATCGCTTGCAGAGGCCCCCTCAGTACGTAGCCGTCCAACGAGATTCGGAATCGTAATACGTTCGCACAATAACAATAAACGTTCGTAGGCTTGCAGCCGCAACGGCAAAGTCGTTTGCAGCCGTTGTTGCTGAATTTCCGCAGCACGGGCGTTGCTTTGTTGGTCGAAATATTTTTTCGTCAGCGAAAAAATGAGGTAAGCGAGGACGGCAAAAATGAGTAAAAACAGAATAAGGGCAATTTCGTTGAGCATAATCTTGAATGATAAGTGATAAATGGTGAATGACGAATTGTTGGGTAATCAATGATTTACGGTGAATCAAAGCCGCTTTTTTTACTATTCGACTACTTTTTTTGAATCTCGAAATCTAATATTTTAAGCGTTTAGATAAGTCACCTTAAACCTTAAAAAGGACACGTTTATTTTAACGAAGGCCATTTTTTTGCAAAAAAACGCTTTCTCTCCTTCATTCTCGTTCATGGGTCAACGTGTCGTTAATTTGTCCTTTTTTTTTGTCATTCAGAAGGAATCTCTATTGTGTGAGAAAAGCTACACAATAGAGATTCCTTCTGAATGACAAAAAAAAGACTTACTCCATCAGAATTTTACCCATTTTTATTCTACCATCTTGATTTTCAACGCGATATAAATATAAACCCGTTTTTAAGTCGCCGCGCAAAACATCGAATTGTCTATCCGAAATAGCATTTTTTTGTAGAACAATGCGCCCCAAAACGTCGAAAAGAGTAAAATTGACTCTTGATACTGAGGGGGGTAAAACGACGGTCGTTCGGTCGGTCATTGGGTTCGGAAAGACTTTAACATCTTCAATTTCTTTAATTTCTCTATCGCTCGTTAGACCCGCCGTATCGGTTACGTACATCGCCACAAGAACCATCATTTCATCTGCCGACGTTGCGCCGAAAATCAGTGGCGTTGGCCCATCATTTTTCCACGAGGCTTGATGAATCACCGTCGGACTGCCATTGAAAGGCATCAATTGCGAAAAATAACGCATCGGAATATGCTGATAATCAAAAATAGGCGTTTGACAGCCAGGAATACCTTGCGGACAACCCGCGTCGTAGAGCAACGTGCCTTTTGTGCCGTCGGCTTGGCGTTGCCAAACTTTGTAGCCTGTGCCATATTTATGCGTATGACCCATCAAAGTCCAAAGAAAACCCTTACCCGTTCCTATTCTCGAGCCTTGCTCAATTGTTGTTGTTTGATTGTTATTTGGAATATAAATAAAAGTATTAGCAATCAAATTGGCCTTCATTTCCTGTTTGGCCGTGCCATTTGGCTGTGTATAAAAATTCAAATATGCTTCAGCTTTATAAATTTGTACCGAAGAATAGTTGATATAGTGCGAATTCAAATCAAGCGTTCGGTCTTTTTCCCACTTAAAAGCCGTTCGTTCGGGTAGTTTCAAATCGGTAGCTTCTTGTACAGCAGCAACCAAATTTATGTTGTTATGATAAGCATTTAAGCGCAAACCCGCCGCGATACCGTCTGCATCAGTCGGTCGGTTGTAATTGTACGTGATAAAATGGTGCGACGAACCCGCAATTTTATGGTCAATACGGTTCACCTCGACGGCTTCGGGCAAATTGACTTCCCATTTTTGGAAATATTCGGCTTCATTTCCTGCTTGTCCGAGTGGTGCTAGGAAAAATGGCCCCATCCGAATTTGAAAACCTTTACCCGCGTCGGGTGCAGGCGGCGGCGTTGTGAAAGCCGACAGTGCGCGCCCTGCCGTATCATAAAAAGCCCGTATGCGTTCTTCTGGAACGATGTGGGTTTTAGTCGCCCCAAAAAGCATCCACTGACGGATAAATTCTTTTTCGACAGACGTCAATGGCGTCCCTGTTTTAGGCATCGCGCTGCCTTCGTTTGTTTCGAGGGCTTTGTAATACGTATCAAACGCGCCATTGATTTTATGGAACAAAAACGAACGGTCGGGGCGTCCCGCATACACGCGCTTGTAGCCTTTCGCGGCGGCAGTCGCGTTTGTCGGCGTAATGCCCACGAGGTTGTTATACACCTCTGTCGGTTTGTCCGCGCCGCTACCTTCAAGGTCTAGGCCGCCCGTTTTCACGGCGTTTGAGTGGCATTGAATACATTTTGCTTGGAAAATGCTGTAAATTTTCGTAAAAATGGGCGTTGTCGTTTGACCCTTCAACAAGGCAGTCGAAAAGCCAATGAGTAAAAAGAAGAGCGTTGCTAATTTTTTCATATCCTCGTTTTTTAATTTGTATCACGGACTTCAGTCCGTGAATGTTTAAATTTGAGCTAGTTAAGCATTCATGGAGTGAAGTCCGTGATACATTGTAACCTCAATTTTAGTAGGGAATCGGTTTGATATATGCTTGGTACATTGCTTTAAATGCTTGCATTGATTGAACAAAGGTGTGATAACTTGTTGAAAAAATGGTCATTTTTTACGTTTAAAGCATTGTGAACAATTTATTTTTCCAATTTTCTAACAACTATCAATAAATGCGTTATCTTTGCGGCGTCCTTTGGGACATAACAATTTTTTTATCATTAAAATTAATAGTAAAATGAAGACAGGTACTGTCAAATTTTTCAACGTCACTAAGGGCTTCGGCTTTATCGTTGAAAACGGTTCAAATCAAGAAGTATTCGTACACTCAACTGGCTTGGTTGACCAAATTAAGGAAGGCGATACAGTTAATTACGATGTTGCGGACGGCAAGAAAGGCTTAAACGCCGTAGGTGTTAAGAAAGCTTAATTTTTTAAGCCCCGTAGTTTCGCAAGAAACTTCAAAATAGCCCCCCTCAGTAAATGCCCCTTTTAGAAGGCGTTGATACTGAGGGGGGCGTTTTTTTTAGTGATAAGTGAAAAGTGATAAGTGGATAGTGAAAAATAGTGTTCCTGTTTTTCACTTTTCGCTTTTCACTTTTCACTTTTCACTTTTCACTTTTCACTTTTAGTTTTTCACTTTTCACTTTTAGTTTTTCACTTTTCACTTTTCACTTTTCACTTTTAGTTTTTCACTTAAAATGCTTGTATTACTTGCCGATACCCGAAAAAAATTGCTTTGGTTGTGGTTAGCATTTACCGCAGTCCTCAGTCTTTTATTTTTAATTCAAACCCTATCTGGTAAATTTGAAGACATCGTTATTACCGCTTGGTTGTGGCTGTTTATTAATGTTTTGCCGTGTTTGGTACTTCTTTTTGTCGCGGTTTTGTTAAATAAAAACCCCTCTAAAGTGTTGTTAATCAATGCTTTTAGAGCAGTCTATGCGAGTTCGTGGGCTTATTTGCTCTTGCTCTTGATGACCTTATTAG
>JAYSRS010000224.1:0-5242 GCA_043720935.1 Saprospiraceae bacterium | reverse complement strand
TATTTTACACAGTAAAAAATATTGCTGCACAGTAGTTTACAAAGCGCGTAAAGCAATTTTACAATTGCACGTGTCTTTTAGGCCCCTCAGTACAAAGGGCGCAAAAAGGATGGTCTTATACCGTCATGGGTATAAAACAAGTGTCTTAAATAATTATTAAAATTAAATCGGTGAGTAGTACAATAAGACGGGACATGCACGCGACACAACGGCCTTGATTCAGTTGTGCAAAATGTGTGGTATATTGTAAATTTAAAGCAAACCCCTCAGTATAAATGCTAAAAAAGCCTTGAAAACGTCGGTTTTCAAGGCTTTTTTAGCGTTTATACTGAGTAGCAAAACCTAACGCGGGTTTCAAACCCACGTTAGGTTGACAGCTGAAATTATTTGACTTTCCTCGCCAAAACCGCTTTCACAGCTGCTATCACATCTTTAACACCCAAGCCATATTTTTCCATCAATTGATCGGGCGTTCCGCTTTCGCCAAACGAATCGTTGACAGCGACAAATTCTTGCGGCGTCGGTAATTGACGCGCCAAAACTTCGGCAACCGCACTGCCCAAACCACCTGCCCGTTGATGCTCTTCGGCAGTCACGACGGCACGGGTTTTCTTCGCTGATTTCACAATTGCCGCTTCATCAAGTGGCTTAATGGTGTGAATATTAATCACTTCGCAGCTAATTCCTTCTTCGGCGAGGGCTTTTGCGGCCTCAATCGCGTTCCAAACCAAATGCCCCGTGGCGAAAATCGTCACGTCTTTACCTTCCGTCAATTGCAAGGCTTTGCCAATAACAAAAGGCATCCCCTCAGTAAAAATCGGCCAAGCAGGACGACCGAAGCGCAAATAAACGGGGTGTTTGTAATCGGCAATCGCTATTGTTGCGGCCTTCGTTTGCGCGTAGTCGCAAGGGTTGATAACGGTCATGTGGGGCAACATCCGCATCATGCCAAGGTCTTCCAAAATTTGGTGCGTCGCACCATCTTCGCCAAGCGTTACGCCTGCATGAGACGCGCAAATCTTGACATTTTTACCAGAATACGCCACCGATTGACGAATTTGGTCATACACACGGCTTGTTGAAAAATTGGCAAAAGTCGTCGTATAAGGCACTTTACCCGCAATTGCCAAACCCGCCGCAATGCCAATCATATTCGCTTCTGCAATGCCGACTTGCACATAACGCTCGGGAAACTCCTTGATAAAATTGTCTAATTTCAGCGAACCCGCAAGGTCAGCCGTGAGGGCAACGACGTTTGGATTGTTGCGACCTGCTTCCAAAATACCGTCGCCGAACCCATCGCGGGTGGCTTTTTTGCCTGTTACTTTAATATGGTCGAATGTGGTCATTTTCTTTTCAATTAAAAATTAAAAATTAAAAATTAAGAATTAAATACTTGATAAATTATTGATTTTGAACTATTTGTACTGAGGGTCCGCAGTTTTTGATATGGCTTTTCATGGCGGCGTAGCTGCCAAATCTCGGTAATATTTTAAACTCTCAACGACTTCTTTACGCGGTGTAACCGCGAAACAAGCAGTTTTGCGGTTACACCGCGTAGAAAATTGAACTTGCGTGTTTGATGTTACCGAGATGTGGCAGCTACGCCGCCGTAAGGTCTGAAATCTGAAATCTAAAATTATTCCGACATATCCATTGTATGAAAAACGTTGGCCACATCGTCGTCGTCTTCAAACTTATCAATGAGTTTAAAAATGGCTTCGGCTTGTTCGTCATTGAGCTCTTTTGTCATGTTCGGAATGCGGACTAAACTCGCTTCTTCGATTTCGATGCCTTTGCCTTCCAAAAAGCCTTGCATTGTGCCGTAATCTTCAAAATTGGCGTAAATGACGAGTTCGTCTTCTTCAACTTTAATCTCGTCGAGGCCAAAATCAATCATTTCAAACTCCACTTCCTCATAATCAGGCATGGCGTCTTTTTTAATGCGGAACATACTTTTGCGCGTGAACATAAAGTCAACTGAGCCAGAAGTACCCATTGACCCACCTGATTTGTTGAAATACATCCGAATATTGGCCACCGTCCGCGTCGGATTGTCGGTTGTTGTTTCCACCAAAATCGCAATACCGTTCGGGCCATAGCCTTCGTACACGACTTCTTTATAGTTTTCAGCGTCCTTAGAAGTGGCTTTTTTAATCGCCGATTCGACGTTCGTTTTGGGCATATTTGCCTTTTTGGCGTTCTGTACCGCCGCCCGAAGCCGAGGGTTATTGTTGGGGTCGCCGCCGCCCGATTTGACCGCAATGGAGATTTCACGACCAATTTTTGTAAAAACCCGCGCCATATTCGACCACCTTTTCATCTTGGTCGCTTTACGGTATTCAAATGCTCTGCCCATAACTTATTGGATATTATGCTATTATGATAATAAGATATTGCGTAATTAATTAAATTTTGCTTCAAAAGCGGCGCAAAACTAACTTTTATCCTTGAAAAGAGAAAATTTTGATAAAATACTGAGGGGGTCTTTTTTTACAAATCAGTGTGAATAAAATTAATTTTGTAAGAAAAAGTGTAACTTTGGCACATGAAAGAACTGAAATATCTACCAATTGGCATCCAAACCTTCAAAAACATGAGAGAAGGTAATTATGTGTATGTTGACAAAACAGAACACGCCTACCGCATGGCTAGTCGAGGAGGTGCTTATTTTTTATCTCGACCACGTCGCTTCGGCAAGTCGTTGATGGTTTCCACTTTACACGAGCTTTTTGACGGTAATCAATTATTATTCAAAGACTTATGGATAGAAAACAAATGGGATTGGTCACAAAAAAACTACGTTATTCATCTGTCTTTTACCTCCCTTGATTACAAAGGAATGGGTTTAGAAAAAGCGATTAGTTGGGAACTTGAGCGGATAGCAGCTAAAAACAATGTTGTCTTTTCAACGCATGAATTGAAAACGCAGTTTAAAGAGTTGCTACAAAATCTGTATGAAAAACACGGAAAAATTGTTATTTTGATTGACGAATACGACAAACCTATCATTGATTTTTTGGAAAAAGAGGAGTTGCCAACGGCAAAAATCAACCAAAAAATAATGAAAAATTTTTATTCCGTTTTAAAAGATTCAGAAGCACAAGTCCGATTTCTTTTCATCACAGGCGTGTCCAAATTTGCCCAAGTATCCCTTTTTTCGGACTTAAATCACTTGGAAGATTTGACTTTGCACGCCGATTATACGACAATTACAGGCTATACGCAAGCTGAATTGGAGGCGAATTTTCAAGAACACATTGAGGCCGTTGCAGTGTATCAAAAAATGGGGCAAGACGAACTTTTGACAAAAATGAAAGAATGGTACAATGGTTTTAGTTGGGATGGTATCAATACTTTGTATAATCCGTTTGGAACGCTCAATTTTTTGTCGCAGAAAATATTTAGAAACTTTTGGTTTACAACGGGTTCACCCACCTTTTTGATTAATTTGATTAGAGAAAAAGGCATATACGCTTATGAAAAAAAGTGGATGTCTAACATTTCATTACAGAGATACGACCTTGACAATCTCGACATAGAGCCACTGATGTTTCAAACGGGCTATTTGACGGTGCAAGAACTCAATATCACAAACGGCGATATGCTTTTGGATTATCCGAATCGAGAAGTCCGTGATGCGATGTATCAATTTTTAATTGATGCAGGTACTCGAAGTCAATACAGTAGCAGCTCGGGCATTACAATTCAAGATTTATCTAAATCATTTATTAGCAATGATTTAGATAACGTAAATTTAATAATAAATGCACTTTTTGCCGATTTGCCTTCAGTTTTATACGAGGCTGACAAAGCCAATAAATCGAAAGAAATTGAATTGTCAGAGCGTTTTTTCCACAGCATTATTCATTTGGTATTCAAATATTTAGGCATTTATATTGAGTCGGAAGTTTATACATCTTTGGGTAGAGCCGATTCAGTTGTGACAACTGCAAGCCATATATATGTTTTTGAATTCAAATACAATCGGAGTGGAAAAGCCGCTTTTTCGCAAATAGAAAAGAAAGAATATGGTGAAAAATACCGCCCTACGGGCAAAAAAATTGTCGGCATTGGTGTTAATTTTAGCCACGTTACCCGTAAAATAAACGGTTGGGTTGTTAAAGATTTATGATTTCTAGAGGAATAGCCCCCTCTGTATAAGTTGCAACAAAAAAAAATTACATGAGTGAAATTGAAGCATTTGTGGAGCGAGAAAAGAAAGCGTTATCGTGGTACGAAGGACACTTGAAAATTTGGACAACAAAAGAATTTGTAAATCCGTCTCTGAATACAAAATTACCCGCAGAAACTGTCATAAAACGAACGAGTAGTTTTTCTTATCTGCTCTTCTACCTAGGTTTTATTTTTATTTGTTACCTTAAAGCACCCTCTAATAAAACTTCTTTGTACGGAATGATGGCAATTCATCTAATCATTTATCTACTTTATCTTGTAATTTCATGGATTAATCCCAGCGAAGATGAAGATGATGTTGCCTCAATCACACTCAATAAAGATGGCATTCGGTTAAACAAAATGCAGATAAATTGGTGTGATATTCAAGAGACCTATATTATGAATAAGCGGACATACCTAGGGAAAGGGCGAGGCATTATTTCTAATTTAATTATTCATAAAATGGACAATACAATTGGAAAAATTGACACAAATACATTTGTTGCTTCTGATATAAAATTGGCCACATTGATTGAACATTACAAAAATAGTCCTAAATAATTTTAAGATAGGCCCCTCAGTATAAACTATCGGAATTATCGGCTTTATGGTACAAAAGCCTTTTCGAATAATTCATAAATTGTAAGTCATTGATTATCAGCACGGTTCAACGTTCGGGGAACTTTAAAAGTTCCCCGAACGTCCGCCGTACCATAAAGCCGATAATTCCGTTTTTTAATGTAAAAAGTAATGTGAAAACAACCGAAACCAAGCGTTTAACCCGCGTTTTGTAGGTATCGGTGTTTCAGACGTGGTTATGTTTTTTAGTAACACAATCCCTACGTTTTTCCGTATTCTCAACAAAAACAACCATTTAATTAAAAATGAAACCATTTAATTAAAAATGAAACCATTTTCTAACGTATTTTTTTTTGCATTTTCAAGCAATTTATACTGAGTAGTGCGTTTTATATATTTTCAGATTTTAAACGGGCTGTTTTTCGCTACGCTCAAAAGACGCCCTTTAAAGAAATCTATCGGGGCGACGTTGTTTTTTTGTTGA
>JAYSRS010000223.1:0-15830 GCA_043720935.1 Saprospiraceae bacterium | reverse complement strand
TGCGAATCCTCTGGATTCGAGGTACTCCGCTTATCATTTTATCTATAAATGTACAAATCCTAACGGATTTGGCGTGTTTCAACTCTTAATTCGCATAAATTATGAATCTCGTTACTCGTTACTCTTAGCTTGTTCTGTCTGCAATTGACATATGCTCAACCTTCGTCAGGCTATCGCCTAGTTTTTCATGATGATTTCTCGGCTTCGCAAATTTCATCTTTTTGGTGGCCACAGCAAGATGTGACTCATGGTGAAGGGGCTGATGAAGAAAAATACTGGTATATTTCACAAAATTGTTTTTTGAGAAATGGTAATTTGGTTATCAAAACAAAGCATGAGGATTACACGCCTTCAGGTAAGGCATTAAAACATTTTACATCAGGACAAGTAAATTCGTCAACTCACTTTCGATATGGTTACTTCGAAGCTAGGGTTAAAATAACGCCGCCTACTCCTAAATATCAAGAGTATGGAGATATCTATTGTACTCAAAGTGGTTTCTGGCCAGCATTTTGGGTAGTTAGTGGTAATATTCCATCAAATAGCCTAGAATATCAAGAGTTTGATATTTTTGAGTATTTCGGTAAAATTTGTCAATATGAGGTTACAACTCATCTTTTTGGAGTGAATAATTATACTTATGTGGATGTAAACGTGGGATTTTGGGCTAAAGCGTTTCATAAATATGCTCTTGAATGGACACCTAATTCTACTAAGTATTATTTTGATGACCAGCTTGTAGCTTCTATTCCAATTCCCCCATCTTTTGAAAATAAATACTGCCAAATGATACTTAATTCCGCTGTAGGTGGTGCAGGAGGAACACCAAACTTGAATAAATTTACATATCCTGCCGAAATGGAAGTGGATTATGTGAAAATTTTTCAAAAAGATGAAGATATAGCTCATATTGAATCATTGTATGCACTCCCAGCAAGTGGATTTGGACGCGGCTATAAAATTTGTGCGAATAAAAGCAATACTTTTGTTATGCCTGACTTTCCTGGGACGACAGTAAATTTCTCTGGAGCTGGGCTCAATGTTTCTTCAACAACATCTAATGCTTTTTTTGATCCTTCATCTTATTCTAAAATTACTGGAGGAGGTATGTTTAAATCTTGTACAGTATCCGCCTCAAGCCCAGGTATATATACATTATGGGTATATGTAACAGATATTGAAGGTCGTACTACATCTGATAATATTAGTATAGAAGTCGTTGAAGCTCCCAGTACACCCACTATAATTACAACTGCTAAAACAACTTGTAATCAATATAACATATCCACACCTTTACAATCTGGTGTAGATTATTATTTATGGGAATTTGGAGGGCAAACAATCAGTACAGGAAATGGTATTGAAATATCGGCTCCATATTCAGGGTCAATTAGCGTTAGTGCTTTCAATAATAGCTGTGGAAGCTTGGGGAAATATACAAGGAATGTGAATTTAAGTACATACTATCCAAGATGTAGTCAGCAGCTTTTTGTAATTCCTAATACAAATACCAATACACCGAACAAAAAATTGAGTAAAGATGTGCCAAGGCAAGTAGAACTGTCTGAAAATAGTAAAGCTGATAATGAAGCATTTATTTCGCCTAATCCTTTTAAAAATGAAATCAACATAAAATTGCCTGATAAAGAGCTAATCAACAACAATATTGAAGTCGAATTAATTGATATTGTAGGTAGAACACATCTTAAAAAGTCTATTTCAGTCGGTAACAATGTTCTAGTTACTAATGATTTACCGAGCGGTGTCTATTTTTTAAGAACAATTAAAAATGGTCAAATTGAAGGTAAATATTCTAAATTAATTAAGGCAGATTAAAGCACCCCTCAGTATTTTAGAATAGAAAACGCTGTTTTACTTGGCATTCAAGTAAAACAGCGTTTTTTATTCTAAAATTGAGCATCGCTATTTCTGCGCTTTCGATACCAAATAAGCCGCAACGCCCATAAAAACAATATTCGGAAACCAGACGCCTAACCAAGCAGGAACGCCAGGTTGTGTCGCAAAAGTGACCGAAAATTTAGATAAAAAGATAAAAATCGCCCCAATCCCGATGCCCAAAGCCAAGTGCAAACCCATGCCGCCTCGCACTTTTCGCGCCGCCAAAGCCATACCAATAATGGTTAATATGATAATCGTAAACGGCTCGGATGAGCGGCGTTGCACCTCAATCTGATAACTTTTGGTGTTGCCCATGCCGCGACGTTCTAGTTTAGCAACTTCGTAGTTCAATTCTGAGGTCGTGAGCATCTCATTTTGGTTCGTAAAACGGACAAAATCGTCGGGCAAAATATCAATTGACGTATCGAGTTCAACCATATTTGTTTGGAGACTTTCGGCCAAACCATTGAAATAACGGCGTTGCAAATTTTGAAATTTCCAGTTGTGTGGTGGGCTTTTCCACGCGCCTGTTTCAGCTTTTAAAACGCTTTCCAATTGTCCACTTTTATCAAATTTTTCGATGCGAAAATCGCGCATCGTCGTGTCTGATTTGCGGTAACTACCAATAAAAACCGCCGTTTGAGGGTCTAAAAACAGATGAACATTGTCCGTCTTTCCTTTGTCGAGGTGCTTCCAAACGTGTTTGTGTTCGACATCAAGCCGCTTTTTATTGCCATTTGGCACAATAAAATGGTTTAAAACAAGGTGTAAACAGGCAATCATGCTCGCCGCAATTAAATAAGGTCGGATGAAACGTTGAAAACTCACTCCTGCGTTGAGAATCGAAATCACTTCCGAATTATACGCCATACGTGATGTGAAAAAAACGACCGAAATCAAAGCGATAATCGGGAACAATAAGGCATTGATATGTGGAATAAAATTCAGATAATAATCCACAAAAATCACTTTAAACGATAGTTTTTCACTCTTGAAATCTTCCACTTTTTCGCCCAAATCAATGATGCAAGCAATCGCCGAGAGCATCAGCAAGACAAAACCGAACGACGACAAATAGGTTCGGATGATATAGCGGTCGAGTATGGTGAGATACTTATTCATGCAGTGTTTTTATTGTATTTTTTTTTGATACCCCTCAGTAATTTTGGCTTCTAAACGCCCTAAACGACCATACGCTGCCCTACGGAATGCACCGCATCAGCCATTTCAAGAATCAAATCGGGGTCTTTTTCAAACGCATTGCCAACAACGATAATATCAGCACCCGCTTCGGCATTTGCGGCCACTTTTTCAGGCGTCCGCATACCGCCACCAACTATCAACGGCGCGGCGATGCCTTGGCTGACGGCGCGAATCATTGTTTCATTGACAGGAATTTTTGCCCCGCTTCCTGCGTCCAAATAGATGGTTTTCAAGCCCAACATTTCACCCGCCATAGCTGTGCAAAGTGCAATGTCTTCTTTGTTCGACGGAATGGGCAATGTGCCGCTTATATAGGTAGCGGTTGTTGGTGCGCCACCATCAATCAGCATATAACCCGTAGGTATAATTTCAAGGGAACTTCGGCGCAACATCGGTGCGGCTAAAACGTGTTGGCCAATCAAAAAATCGGCATTTCGACCAGAAATGAGCGATAAAAACAGAATCGCATCCGCTTTGTCATTTATCTGTTGCGGACTGCCGGGGAACAAGACAGATGGAATACCCCCGACTTCTCGAATCGCATCCAAACAGTAGTCCATCATATCGTTGACGATGAGCGAACCGCCCACAAAAAAATAGTCTGCACCGCCGCGAGCAGCGAGTTCTATGACCCGCCCGACGTTGCCGAGGCGCATTTTGTCGGGGTCAATAAGGACAGCAAGCCGTTTCAGCCCTTGCTGCTTGGCTTCTAAAAAAGAGCGATACACGCGGTGTTGAGTCATAATAATTCGTCTTGCTTGATTCGGAAGTTTGGGCAAAGATAGAGATTTCTGTAATAGTTCGGTTTTATATGCCACTTGTTCCGTTTTTTGACAGAAATAAGATGGCAAAATGCTGATTTCACACAGAGTTCGCGGCGAACACAGCACTTTTTTTTATTAATCGTCTATCTAACGCTGTGTTCTCTGTGAACTCTGTGAGAGCCAACGAAGGCGCAAAGGTTGGCATTATTTACGAATTGAGCGCAAAAAGAGGTTTTTCAGCGTTGAAAATTTCTTAATAAAACTAAAAAATACATAAACTTAATTATGAATTTATCAATAAAATTTCATTAAAAGTATTATTATCATAAATTTTAAAATAAAACATTAAAAATTTGATAAAAAATTTGCCATTTTGTTACAAATACTGCTACCTTTGCACCATCGAGAATAAGTTAAAAATAAAAAATAAAAAATTAAACGATTGTACGTCAGTCTTAATCCACTTGATAAAGCGTCAGTCGAGCGATTTTTAATTAATAATTTTTAATTCTCCAAAATTGTGAGGTGATGAAACTGGCAGACATACCCTCTTGTCTCGGGGGTGAGGATAACGGGATAAACGGAAAGTACTTTGGGGTTGACCACCAGCGCGCGCACCTTGCTTTCCAGCTAACTGCCTTGTGTAGGTTCGAATCCTACCCTTACAGCATAAGATTTTTTTTTTCATGTGATTGGTTTGATGAAGTATAATCCGCGAAGTGGCACGACCATTTTCGCGGATTTTTTCTTTTATTTGCCCTATAAATCAGAAAAAGATGACCATTCAATCCAAATTGCCTAACGTTGGCACAACCATTTTTACTGTTATGTCGGCACTCGCCGAACAGCACAAAGCGATAAATCTATCGCAAGGTTTTCCTAATTTCAATTGCGCTGAAACGTTGCAAGACCTCGTTCATTTTTACATGAAAAGCGGGGCAAATCAGTATGCACCGATGGCGGGTGTGCCACGTTTGCGCGAAGTTTTGGCCAAAAAAATTGAAAATGCCTACCAGCGTCCGACGAATCCAACGACTGAAATCACGATTACGGCAGGTGGAACGCAAGCCCTTTTCACGGCAATAGCGGCGTTTATTCGACCCGATGATGAAGTGATTTTGATTGAGCCTGCTTACGATTCCTACGCGCCGAGCGTTGAAACTTTCGGCGGAAAAGTCGTTGCGTACCAATTGACACCCCCTCAGTATAAAGTGGATTGGAATGATTTTGCGCGGCTCATTACGCCCAAAACCAAGATGATTGTCATCAACACGCCGCACAATCCGACAGGTAAAATATGGGCAGCTAGTGATTTAGCGCAATTAAGCCAAATTACTGAGGGGTCTGATATTATCATTTTGAGTGATGAAGTGTATGAACATTTGATTTATGACGGACAGCCTCATGCCTCCGTTCTGCGTTTTCCGAGGCTCGCTGAGCGGAGCATTGCAGCCTTTTCTTTTGGTAAAACGTTTCATGCGACGGGTTGGAAAATGGGCTACGTTGTTGCACCCGACTACTTGATGTCAGAGTTTCGTAAGGTGCATCAGTTTAATGTGTTTTCGGTCAATACGCCCGTTCAACACGCGCTTGCTGATTATTTGGCCGACGCCAATACATACCTCGAATTGCCCGATTTTTATCAACAAAAACGCGATTTCTTCTTGGAAAAGATGAAAAATAGCCGCTTGCGTCCGCTTACGTGCGCAGGAACATATTTTCAATTATTCGACTATTCTGATGTGAGTGAATTGTTAGATATTGATTTTTGTACTTGGCTGGCCACAGAAATCGGTGTGGCAGCGATTCCTGTTTCTGTTTTTTATTCTAAAAATGAAGGACATAACCCCGACGTTTTTTCAGAAAAAATCATCCGCTTATGCTTCGCTAAAACAGAAGAAACTTTGGAAGCGGCGGCAGAACGTCTGCTTATTTTTTCTCAAAAACCCGACACGTCAATACCGTAATATCGTCGGGATAATCCTCGCCTGCTTTGAAAGTGTCAATCTGTTGCATCAATTTTTCGTTGAACGCCCGTGCGCTAATTGTTTGATTTTCAGCGACAAAATTGGCCAACATATTTTCATCAAAATCAGAACCCGTCGGGCTTTTGATGTCCGTCAAGCCATCCGTGAAAATGACCATCAGCGCGTCCACATCGAGCGTTGTTTCGCCAATTTCGAGTTTCGGCAAGCTCGGTTCATAGCCTAAAATCATACACCCTTTTTTGAGCCATTCAATATCGCCACCTTTTTTCAACAAAACGGGTGGAATGTGGCCCGCGTTGACGTAGCGAAATCGCCGCGTGTTGAGGTCGAGTTCGCCGACAAAGAGCGTGATGTATTTTTCGCCCCGCGTCACCCGATACACAGCTTTGTTAAGTTGTCGAATGAACTCCTCAGGCGACAAGGCTTTGCGGACAATTGCGTGCATATTTGCTTGAAAATTGGCCATCAACAAGGCCGCAGACAAGCCTTTTCCTGCTACATCGGCCACAATAAACATAAATCTGTCGTCGCGGAGTTTGAAACAATCGAAGTAATCGCCGCCTACGCCGAAGTGCGGACGGTAAATTGCGGACACTTCAAACGTCTCATTTTGGGGCATTTTGTCGGGAATCAAGGCGTTTTGCATATCCTTGGCCAACGAAATCTCGTGATTGAAGCGTTCTTGCTCGATTTTTCGCTTCATTAAGCGTTTGTTTTCAATTGCCACCGCAACGATATTCGTAATTGTTGTAATGAGTTGCAATTTGCTAAAATCTGACCCATCATAGCCGCCGATAAACGCGTAAGCAATCGCGTCTTCCTTGTGAAAAACGGGAATCACCATATCAAATTGCATCATAAATGGATGAATCATATCATTCACTTTCTGCATGGTTGTCCCGAATTTGGGCAACATCAACGGGACATCATTGTCAAAAGTCTCCATTTTTATCCCCTCTGTAATAACGCATTTCCACGATTTGCCGTCGGGCAAAAACAAGGCAATTTGGCGAACACCGAGTTCCCAATTCAAAAAAGACCTGTACATGATGTACAAGGTTTCTGCGCTCACATTATTATTAATGGCTTGCGTTATATCTAATAAACGATTGATTTGCAATTGTTTAAGTAGCAATTGACGTTCCGTATCGTTTGTTCGTGGTGGCTGTTCTTCGGCCATTGTTTGTTGAAAGTTTAAATGAGTATGTATGTAGTTTTAATAGTATTGGTAACGTGGTGCGACCTTGGGGTCGCGTTACTATCGTGTTATGTCAATCTTTAATTTTAACGTCAAGGGCATCCCTAAAACCATTACCGACAAGATTGAACGCCAACACCATGAGCATAATTGCAAAGGCGGGAATCATGGCCAAAATCGGCTTGCCCCCAATCGCATAGCCGTAATTTTCATTGAGCATCGTTCCCCAACTTGGTGTCGGCGGCTGAATGCCAAAACCGAGATAACTCAAACCCGATTCTATCAATATGGCGGTCGCAAAATTAGATGCCGCAACGACCATCACAGGCCCTAAAACATTCGGTAAAATATGGCGCAACAAAATGCGGCCTGTGCTAAAACCCATGCTTTGGGCAGCTTCGACGAATTGCACTTCTTTTAGTGCCAGAACTTGGCCCCGCACGAGCCTTGCGACATCAACCCACATCGTTAAGCCGACGGCCAGAAAAATGATGCCTACGCCGCGTCCAAAGGCCAAAACGATGGCAAAAACAAGTAAAATAGTCGGAATTGACCAAATTGTGTTGATGAGCAGCATGATTAAATCGTCCGTTCGCCCACCAAAATAACCTGCCAATGACCCTAAAAAAATGCCGATTGTCAAGGAAATAATAACCGCAATTAAACCCACGAGTAAGGAAATTCGAACGCCTAAAATCAAGCGACTCAGTGTATCGCGGCCAAAATTGTCCGTTCCAAGTCGATAGGTTTTATCAAAAATTTGGTCGTTGACTATTTTTTTAACCCCCTCAGTATCAACGACTTGTGGCTGATTTTCAGCATTGACAAACCGATAATTCGACCCGTCACGGCTGATTTTTTCGTCTGCATTAATGGCAAAAGCCACGTCCGCCAAATGAAATGCCACTGAACGCCCCCTCAGTATTTTACCCGAATTTGGGTCTTCACCTGCGTATTTTTCAACAAAAATCGAATCGTTTTTAATCTCAAAACTGTTAATTGGCAGATATTCCATTACGTTGGGCGAGCCAAAAAGCATTTTTCCGAAAAAACCACGCGTCTCAATTGTCCGATTTTTACGCAAAGCGATGATTTTGACGCTGAAATTAGGGTTTTTCAAGGCAACAGTCGGTACTTGGTCGTTGGTATCAGTCGTGGAATCGGGGGCAATCGCATAACCCAAAATGGCCGTCAAAACCGATAAGGCAATGACCGCTAAACCGAACAAAGCGGGTCGGTTTAGGAGCAGCCGCCGCAGGGCCTTTTGATTGGGCGATAAGTTTTCCATTGTTGACGCATTTTTTATGTCGGGTAAAAGTAGAAAATTAGGTTTACCTAGTAACCTTTTTGGACTACTTTAAACCAATAAGGGTAGAAAAAAAACGCGACTTTAGTCATTTCATACCTTGAATTGGGTAGAAATGGGTAGAAAAAATATATCAGAAAGGAGAAAATTAGAAAGAAGAAAATTGAAAACCTCTGTGTCCTCAGTGAACTCTGTGTGAACAAAACCCCTTGTGCCAAAAAAAGAAAGCCCGAAATGCGACGTTCTCAATTGAGCGTTGGGCATTTCGGGCGCAGGTTTTTTGAAAGAAATACAGAGAGAAAATCAACACGAGCGATTTGAAACGCGCTCAAAATGTAGAAAGTCACCTGCCTCTAAAATCGTATTTTAGGCGATTTACAAAGGTGAGTAAAGTGGTTTTTGGTAAAGAATAGTGACTAAAATTTTCTTGCGAAAAGCAGTAGCCGTTTTGTTACATCGTACGAATGCGTGTTTTAACTGACAGCATGGTGGTTTAGTTCCATTCTTAATGTAAAAAAATAGAATTTATAGGAATTATGTTCTTTTTACGTCTTAAATTTGATTTTTTATCATTTCATAACCCCTCAGTATTTCGCTCAATTTTTGAAAAAAGGACATAAAATGCCTTTAAATTGACACATTTGTGCCTCATTTATAACCATTTAAGCAATCAAACGCACCATTAACACATTGTTGACGATGAAAAAACATAGCTGTCGTATCATTGCGGCGTTTATCAATATAGGGGAAACGGGGTGAAATCCTGCTTTTCTGCTGCTGGCTCAACTGCACACGCAGCGACGGGAGAAAAAGTGGTTTGTTTTACCCGTCTCATGTATATTATAAAATTTATGCCATTGTATTTTATTCTATTCTTAAAAAAATAAAAAATGAAGAAAATCAATCCAGTGTTACTCCTTTGCACGACGCTGTTTGTGAGCGTTTCTGTGTCGGCTCAGCAAGAGCAATCGCTCGCTTTTATGACCGATGTTTGGCAATCAAATTTGACAAATCCTGCGCTTTTGCCTGACAAAAAGATTGGGATTGCCTTGCCGAGTCTCTATTTTAATCTCAACAGCCCCGAACTGACGTTCAATAGTTTTGTCACGAAAAACGCGGCGGGTAAAGACCAAATTTTGCTGAAAGATGTGGTCGAAAACAAATTACAACCGCAAAATAATTTCAACGGCAACGCGCAATTTCAAACGCTCGGTTTGTCGTTTCCCGTGACGAAAAAACTATTTTTGACGTTCACGCACGGTGTTTGGGTGAACCCCTCAGTAATGGTCAATCGAAATCTCGCCAGAATCCTCGTAAAAGGCAACGCCGACGCGGAGTTTTTGGGTAAAACGAGTGCGTTTGGCTCGTCGGCAAACGGCGAAGTACGGAGTGAATTTGGCATTGGTGCGGCCTACAAATTATCGAATATAACAATCGGCGCACGCGTTAAATTGCAATATGGCCTATCCGCTTTGTTCACGACGGCGGATAAATTGGACATTACGTTCAACCAAAATGACTACAATATGCGGTTTCAAACCGATTTTGAGGTGCAAACGTATTCAATTGAAAAATTTAGCAATATTTCGACGTTTCAAGACCTCTTGAAAAACGGTTTGACGAGCCAAAACACGGGCGTTTCGTTCGACGTAGGCGGTTCGATGAAATTGGGCAAACTGCAATTGAACGCAAGTTTGATCGATTTGGGCGGCTCAATTAATTGGAAAAGCGAAGGAAAATCCTACGGTTCTAAGGGCGATTACACGTACAAAGGCATGAATCCAAGTGGCCGCGACCAATTTTTCAGGTTTGATTCCTTGGGTTCGGCAACTTTTAGCGATACGCTGAAAAAAGTAATTGGCTACACAACACGCGAGTCGGGCGTGACGCATACGCAGACGTTGCCAACAAAAATGTACCTCACGGGCAGCTACGCGTTGAACGATAAATTGACGCTTGGGGCATTGATATATGGCGAATTTGGCGGCGGCGACAGCAAAACGGGCTTTATGGTTGATGCGACGTACAAACTGTTTAAAGTCGTCCGCGTAGGCGCAACGCTGGGCTTACGCAATAAAACTTTCAATAATGTCGGCGCACATTTATCGGCGCAATTAGGCCCCGTTCAAGTTTTTGCCGTCACCGATAATATCCTCACGGCCTTCAAACCTTACGATGCTAACAATGCAAATGGTCGAGTTGGTTTGGCGTTAGTATTTTGATAATCAATGGTTTAAGGTTGGATAAAAAGAACGTTTCCAAATACCCACATTGAGCATTTGGAACGCTTTTTTGTTTTGAAGGCTAATATGCGCTCGGCTTAATTGCAATGAATACGTTACAAAAAAAACATACCCCTCTGTAGTGCGTTTTATATATTTTTAGAAAATCTGACGCGGGTTTCAAACCCGCGTCAGATTGGAACTCATTTAAAATCAATTAATTGCAATAAAATTTTAATTCTGAAAATACATAAACCGCACTACTGAGGGGTCTAAAAAAATATTTTCAAAAAAGTTACTGCCCTTTTTCACACCCACCAAACAACGAGGCGTATATAAAGATGATTTACAAAAGCAACTGTTCACTTTACAATTTAGACAATGAGCGATAACAACAATTTCGGTTGGACGGAAGACCAATTTTTAGCATTGAAAAAGCATATTCAAGAAGACAATAGCCGCGCTTTTCAAAGAGATGTAGAGCCGTATTTAAAGCCTTGCGCTTTATATGCGATGAATTTAGCTAAGAAATGGCTCAAAAAAGACCGCTTAGACATGGACGAAAAGCATTTGATTCAAGATGCTTTGCACGATGCTGTTGCCCGATTTGAGCAACGGATGAATGACGATACGGTGAGTTATGGCAATTTGCAGGATTGGTTAGTGGGCAATGCGTTTAGTCGTTTTCAAAGTCTTTTTGAAAAAGCACAGAAAGAAAAAGATAGGTTTGTCGCCATCGAAGCAGTTGAATTGCCGACCGTCGCGGTTGATAAAGAAGAAGATTTTATGGTCTTTTTGATTGCTCAAACGCTCGATAAAATGCCTGATAATGCCAAATATTACTACCGCCGCACCTTGAAAATGCTCTATTGGCAGGGCTACGACATTAGGGAAATTGCGGAAGAAATCAAAGTAGGTTACGACAATCTGAGGCAAGAGTTAAGTACCAAAATTCGGCCATTGTTCAAACAAGAATTGGGTTTATTGGCCACTCAATTCAAAATAGATGTCCTTAAATACAGAGTCCCCATTCATTAAAATAGGGATACAAGTGATTAAAATTGAATAAAAAAAATGAAAAAAAACGTAGAAGAATATTTAAACAACAACCTATCCATGACAGAAGAAACAGCATTTGAGGAAAAAAACATCAAAGAAGGCTTTGATTTTATCGAACGTCGCGCAACTTGGAACAACGTTATCGCCGATACATTTGCTGAAATTGAGGCCGAAACTGCCCCAAAAGTGAAAATTCGGCGGCTATGGCAATACGCCGCAGCAGCGAGTGTCGCGCTGTTAGTAGTGAGCGTTTGGGCCATACAGACCTTAACGCCTCAACACATAGACATTCCTAGTACGCCACTAATCGCCGATGCGTCAATGGATTTAGAGAAATTGTTAAGCAATGACGTTCAACCAATAGAAGTGCGAAAGGGCAATGACAACTTGGACAATTGGCAGTCTGATTTTCAATCGGCTCAATACAGCAATGTCATTCAGTCACTCGAAAAGGTAGGCAACAAACGGACGATGGAGCAATCCTACTATCTAGCACAGGCGTATTTGAAGAGCAAGCCTATAAATACGGCTAAAGCTCAGCCGCTTTTAAAAACGGTTAGCGAAGCCAACAGTGATTATGCACAAGATGCCCTTTGGTCTTACGCGCTCGTCTGTGTCAAGCACAAGCACAACGAAGCTGCAAAAATAGCCTTGGACAAAGTGATAAAAGAAAGCCCGATTTATGCCAATAAAGCCCGTTTATTCCGAGCTTCCTTGAAGTAGTTTTTTTTGGCTACTTAGTTCTACTTTGGCACTCTATAGAAGGTAGCAACGGAGCTTGCTCTGTAAGCAATAATCATTTTAAAATACGAACTGTTTTATCCTTTACGGAGCAAGCTCCGTTGCTACTTTTTAAACACAAATCTTAGAATGCCAAAGTAGAATTAGGTCTCCACGAATGACACGGATTTAGAACCGTTTTGCACTTAAAATGCGTAAAAAATCCTTGTAATTGGTATCTAAATTAGTGAAAATCCGTGTAATTCGTGGATAAGCTAAGTAATTGCGTTTAAATTTAGAAAATAGCCCCCCCCTCAGTAGTTCATTTTATATATTTTTATAAAAACCTAACGCGGGTTTAAAACCCGCGTTAGGTTGACAAAAAAAGCAGAGAATCACCCTTGGTTCTCTGCTTTTATGCGAAACATTGTTTTAACTAACCTTTTCAGAAAATTAAAAATTAAAAATTAAAAATTAAAAATTTGCAGGACAACATCAAAGATTAAGTATGCCTTTTAATTCTTAATTTTTAATTCTCATTTAAGCGTGTTCCAAAACCATTTCTGAATCAATTGTTTCGTCGTGCTGACTGATGTCGAGACCTTCTAATTCTTCGTCTTCTTCAACCCGCAACGGCGTAATCAAAGCCGTCAATTTGTACATCAAATACGAGCCACCGAAGGCAAAGGGAACGACAATTCCAAGGGCAATCATGTGCTGAATAAATAAATTCCATTCGCCTGCAACGATGCCTTTACCTGCCGAACCAACGTTTTCAGTGGCAAAAACGGCTGTTAAAATCATACCTGTAATGCCGCCGATACCGTGGCAAGGGAACACATCAAGCGTATCGTCCAAACTGGTTTTTTTGAAGAAAACACACGCATAATTGCTGATAACGGCTGCCGCAAAACCGATGAATAAACTTGGGCCGTAACCCACGTAACCCGCCGCAGGGGTGATAGCCACCAAACCCACAACCGCACCGATACACGCACCCAAAGCCGAAGGTTTTTTACCTTTCACGGTGTCCATCATAATCCAAGCGATACCCGCAACTGCTGACGCCAAATTCGTATTAACGAAGGCTTTGACCGCCAATCCGTTTGCTGCAAGGGCTGAACCCGCATTGAAACCGAACCAACCAAACCACAACAAACCTGTACCGAGGATAACGAAAGGAATGTTGACGGGCATGGTTTCGTCCGCATTTTTGCGGCGACCAAACACCATCGCACCCGCTAAAGCCGCGCAACCCGCCGAAATGTGGACAACTGTACCACCTGCAAAGTCTAAAACGCCTTTTTTGAACAACAAACCTTCTGGATGCCAAGCCATGTGGGCCAATGGGCAATAAATCAAAATGACAAATAAGTTTATAAAAACGACATAACCCCAAAAACGGACGCGTTCTGCAAAAGAACCCGTAATCAAGGCGGGGGTGATAATCGCAAATTTCAATTGAAAAGAAGCAAATAATACCAAAGGTAGGCCACCGCCAAGGGTCGGATGTGGGGCTGTTCCGACGTTGTTGAACATAAAAAACGTCATGGGATTGCCAATAATGCCCAAACCACCGACATCTTCGCCAAAAGCAAGGCTAAAACCGACCACAAACCACAACATACTCACAATACCCAAAGCAATAAAACTTTGTAACATCGTTGAAATAATGCTTTTTTTAGACACCATACCGCCGTAAAAAAAGGCTAAACCTGGCGTCATGAGGAGAACCAAACTCGATGCGACAATCATCCAAGCGATGTTGCCTGTCATAACACCGTCGAAAGGCGTTTCATTTACGGGATTTACGGTCGGGTAAATCGCTGCCACGCAGCAAATGAGCAGCAATGCGCCAAAGGCGGCATAAGACATTTTTTGATTGTTGAGTAATGCTTTCATGCAAAAAGATACTGTTTAAAATTTTTAATTAAAATAGGTTGGTTGTTAGCTAGATTTCAAGTTTTAGATTTCAAATTTCAACACATAATAGATTGGTTGTCAATGCGTTGTGAGATACAATTTGATATTTTATTGAAACTTTCTTTTTTCGTTTTTAAAAAATAGTGCATTTAAAAACGGAATCATCGCTTATTTATCGAAAAATAAAAAATGGTTCTTAATTCATTGATAATCAATTAGTTAAAACTTGACGCGTGTTTCAAACACGCGTCAAGTTTGCGTTGCGATAAATAACCGATGATTCCGTTTAAAAATGTAATAAAATTAGGTGTGTCCTTCTTAATAATTCAATAATTAACTGGTTTTTAGTTTACATTAAACAGCATCTGGAAATTTGATAATTAAAATTAACTGGTTTTTAGCTCTACATAAATTCCATAAAGCGCGTAATAAAGTGCTTGATTTTTTTGCGCTTAGCAAATCAAATTTGATAGGGCAAAGGTAGAACGGGATAATGGGCTAAGAAAGTTTTTGAGGCAGGCTAACGGAGAACAAAATTTTGATTGGCTAATCAGTCGTTTTATAAGCATAAATTTAGCAGTTGCTGAAAATACAAACAAATATTGGGTAAGTTTTAAGGTGACTTATTTTGATTTTGAAACTAAGTCCGTTTGGAAAAATGAACGATAAATGATGAACGATAAATGACGAACGATGAATTTTTTAGACCCCTCAGTAAAAAAGGGGTTTTACGGCACTTCATGTATATATAACGTGTGGCTGCTTGAAATTTGGACATTTTTTCAGACCTTCGCACCTAAAATTCGATTCAACATCATGCAAAAATATATGCTTTCTGATACGGCGATTAAGATTCTAACGGTGTTGTACATCGTAGGTATTGGTGGGTTTTTACTCAATATTCATTCCGATTTTCGGTTGCTGACGCCCGTTAATTTGGTCGTTTCTTTGGTCATAGCCTTGGTTTTTCATCCAAATTGGTCACTAAAATTCGTTTTATGGTGCTTATTGACCATGCTTATCGGCTTTTACATTGAAGTCGTCGGCGTGTCAACGGGACAGATTTTCGGGCAGTATCAATACGGCTCGACACTCGGTTTCAAGTACGAAAACACCCCCCTCAGTATCAGCGTGAATTGGTTGCTTACGGCTTATTCGGCGGCGGCTTTGGTGAGTTTGGCGACCGCCGAGACGTTCAATTGGTTCTACAAAGCCTTGTTTGCGGCGGCATTAATGGTCAGTTTGGACAGTTTTATCGAGCCGATTGCCCATAAACTCGATATGTGGTCATGGCAAAACGGTGTTATTCCGTTTCAAAATTACGTCGGTTGGTTCTGCACCGCCCTGCCTTTGCAAATGCTTTTTTTCTATTTTATTCGGTCGGCAAAAAACAAAGTCGCCGTCGCGGTGTTACTCCTTCAATTCGCTTTCTTTTTGCTCTTGAACGCGTTTTTAAAGTGAAAAGTGAAAAGTGAAAAGTGAAAAGTGAAAAGTGAAAAGTGAAAAGTGAAAAGTGAAAAGTGAAAAGTGAAAAGTGAAAAGTGAAAA
>JAYSRS010000222.1:0-15860 GCA_043720935.1 Saprospiraceae bacterium | reverse complement strand
AAAAGCCTTTTTTGTCATGTACTAAGTATCACTTTATAATCTAATCTTTTGTTATTATATTTTTCAAGTAAAAGAGGCTGCTCGCGCAATGCGAGCAGCCTCTTTTACTTGAAAAATATGCAAAATACTGAGGGGGTACTACGATGCCTCAAATTTCTTTAAACTGACCCAACTCCCGCCGTTGAAAACATCTGTAAAACCGTAAGATTTCAACAAACTTTCGGCGTTTGAACTCCGCATCCCCGACGCACAGCACGTTATAATCGGTTTGGTTTTATCCAATTTCGGTAAGTGATTGGGCAAGGTGTCCAAAGGAATATTAATGGCATTTTTAAGGTGTCCACTTTGGTATTCGTCTTTTGTCCGAACGTCAATAATGGTGGCACCATTGGCGATAATAGCTTCAAAATTGACGCTTGGGCCAAAGCCAAAAAGATTTTTTAAGAATTGAATCATAACTTTTTTTAATTGAAAATAGCGTGAGTCGTGCTTATTAAATGCACGAATCGGCGAATCTACGATTTTAATTGACACGCCACCGCAATTGTTGCAATTCTCCAAGGGTTTATAGCCTTTGGAGAATTATTTCACACTTTTTTACCCTTTCTTCCTTGCTACAAGCAGCACCGACTTTCCAAAATTGTGAAACGTCAGTTTGTCCACCCATTTTGATAGGGAAACGATGTATTTGTCCCAAAAAAGTATCTGTTTCAGCGTCGGATAACTTTGTTTCAAAAACCATTTATTGGCCAACGAAGCCCCCAAACCGACGGCATCCAAATAGACCGTTTTGACGATTTCGTAACCTTCTGGAATAACGCTTTTTAGGTGCGGACGGTTGTAACGTCTGAAATGCCCGATGGCCTTGTCGAAGGGGCTAAACAAAAATTGATGGGCAGGAACAAGGATGATTAAATGTCCATTTTCCTTTAAAAAAGGCAGCGTTTGCGCCAATTCGGCCTTGTCATCTTCAATATGCTCAATGACATCTATGTAAATAATGGCGTCATAGGGCCCCTCAGTATTTGGCGAGTCAGTGCGACCTTGTTGGGCATTATCGCTTATATTTCCCGCAATGCCCATGTCTGCGAGCGTTTTTACAAGGATTTCGCACGTATCGGGCAGCAAACCTTTGTCTTTTTTATCTTGTATTCCTCGGGCGAGTTCGGGGTCAGGTTCGAGGCAAGTCCAGCGTTTCATGGTTTTTTCGTCCAAAAGATGCTGCGTTGTGCCGCCTAAGCCTGCGCCGACTTCCAAAACCCGTTCGCCGAGATAAGGTTTTACGTGGTTGCCCCAATAGTTTTTCCAATTGTGGGCATGGCTGAAAAGTTCCAATTCGTCGCCTATGTAAGTCGATACGTCTGTTGTCATATAAATACGCTTAATTTTTTATTTTAATAAATATAAATGCTGTTACATGGACTTGCAAAACTTTGAATTTCAATGACTTGCGTAACCGATAACGATTAACCACTAACTATTTATGCTTAGAAACAGTGTCTATAAAATCTTTATAAAACCGATTGGGGGACAATTGTACGGTGTTGCGGTTGTAGAGAATCAGCAAGAGAATCAACAACGAAACAACCGTGAATTGAATAATGATGTTAAAAATCAGCAGCGAAATGCTCGACGCCCAGCCCGGTATGGCGATTGGCGTAAAGATTTTGATGATAAAAACAATAAAAATGGCCAACAAAGACACGACAATGCCCATCAATGACAACAACAAAAGCCGCACCGTAACGACTTCAATGTAAATGGCAATGGCACTTAAACCATGCACGATGAGGCTCACTAGGTTCATTTTAGACGTGCCATGACGGCGTTTGCCTCTGTCCAAAGGCGTCAAACTATACGGCAATCGGGACTTGATGATGCTCCCCGAATAGTGATTCCATAAGGCAGGTTGGGCAATTATTTTGGACAAAAAAACTTTCGGAATGCAACTGAAATTGCCAAAATTGAGCTTTTGACCCGTCAGAATGCGGAACAATGTTTTGTAAAAAAAATAAAAAAGTTTGAAAGTGACCCCCTCAGTACGTCGCTGCCTTTGGGCAAAAACTATCTTTTTTAAGCCCTCTTTTTTAGCTTGTTCTATCAAAATAGGAATATGGGCGGGTAGGTCTTCGTTGTCGCCGTCCATGACAATTACGTGGTCAAAATGCGTAAAATGGGCATTAATATAGGCCAAACCTATGGCAATTGCGCGTTGATGGCCCACGTTAAGCACCAAATTGAGACACGTAACGGGCAGACGCTCGGGCATACTCGCCGCTTCAAAAGGTTCAATAGACCCGTCGTTGACGAGTACAATTTGGCAATTACAAGGCAATGTGGCGATGTCGGCCAGCAAATCTGAACAGCTTTCCCAATCGTTGAAAACGGGAATAAGGCAGATGATGTGTTCCGTTGATGTCATTTGAAAATAGCGTGATAGTTTTCAGCGTAGGTATCAAAATTGAGGATTTCGACGACGTTGCATTTGTCGTCAACGACCACAAAATTGAGTCCACGTTTGCAAGGTGAATGCTCTTTGCCGTTGATGATTGTCTTAGAATCTTTACCCATATAACCACCGCCTGATACCAAGGTAACGGTTGTTCCCTTTAACATTGGTTGATTGAAAAGACGCGCTAAATCTTCGAATTTAAAGGTTTTTTCAAGTTTTTTTTCCTTATCAACAGCTTCAAAAACGGTTTTTCCTTTGTAGATGACACTCATGTAGGCTTCTCTAAAGCCCATTTTATCAAAATTTTTTGCGCCCGTTTGCTTAAAAGCGGCGCGGGTCGTGTCATCTAATTGATAAGAGGCTTCTTCGCAAGCGGTGACAAAAATGGTGTTTTTTTCATGCCTTTTGAACACCTCGGCGACCCCCTCAGTATAAAAAGGTGCAGGGCGACATTTTGGCAGATTTTTCATAAAATTGACCGTTTTTTTCAAGCTAGAAGGGACTAAAACGCCGTAGCCTTCGTACTCAAAAGGCAATAATTGACCCGCTTCTACCAACTTCTTGAAACGCCACATTTTCAGTTTATCGCCGATAAAAACGGCTTTGTCGTTTTCGCCCAAATGGCCGTTTGCCCAATCTGCGTAGGCTTTCTTTTCATATTCAACGGTTAAAGGCATATTGCGGCGCGCAAAATAACCCGTTGTGATGCCTTTACCGACTTCGGAGGCCAGGCGGGAAAAGAAGAAAAAATCGTTATCGCTTTTTATATTCCATGCGTAGAGTGGAAAAGTGACCAAACGACTGGCTTCGCTCAACATCGGTTTCCAAGCATGGTGCGTACAGTTTTCGGCGGTACAACGCTCGAACATACCTTTATCAAAAGTCAATAATTTTTGAATATCATAGACTTGAACGCCTAAAAAAACGGCTAAAACACCCGCTTTTACGCCGTTGGACAGGCGCATTTTCAAAAAATAAGCCAATGTGTAGGCCATAATGACGTAAACAGGTACCCAAATAAAACGCCCCGATGCGCGGAGAGATTCAAAAAGTGTGGCCGAAATTGAGCCATAATGCCATTCGTGAATGAGTTTTCCATTCCAACCTATTTTACAACTCAAAGCGTAAATAAAAAATAGCAATGTCATTAACAAAATGGGAAAATTGGTTGTTGGGCTATTCGGATATTGAGCTATTGGGGTATTGGGAGATTGGGATATTGAGGGATTGAGAGACTGGGTGGCGGTATTTTGAATCGTCGAACGCGTCATTAAAGTATAAATTTTTGAGCCAATCGCATACACCACGCTGCTCAAAATCAAGGCTAAAAAGCCCACGCCAAGATATCCGAAGCCCTCGTATTGGTCGGCATCTGACAAGGGCAACGCGGCGTATATTTTACTGTGTTCCAACGGGTTGAAAAAGGTATTGAGGTTGGACGCATAGCTGCCAAAACCTACAGACTGCGACGTGGTGAAGGGCATTAAAAAACCGCCTAAAATGTAATAAACGAACACGGTTGCTAGTAAAACGCCCAAACCATCCGTGAAAATGCGGTAAAAAGGCATCAGTCGCCGATACACACTATCGACAAATGAGGCTAAGGAAACGCCCATAACCATAACGGTTGTGTATTGACTGACGCCTACACAAAGGCTTGACAATGCGATAAAATAGACAAGTTTTTGAAATGGCGTCCGATTGTTGTCAAAATACTGGGCCAAGGCGGCTAAAATAAAAAAATGCGAAAACATGTGCATATGCCCCGTTCGCATCAAATAAGGGGGCGACAAAAGGAAGAAAATGGCCGCTAAAACCCGTATTACGTAGGCCGATTGATAAACATTGCTTGATAGGGACGCGTTTTGCGTTTGGTGTAGATTATTGAGAAGTTTCAAACCAAAATAGCCTTGTAACAAATAACACAACAAAAACCACCAGCCAAAATACTGACATTCATTGGGCAGCCAATTGGAAAACAACTTGAAGGGAATGGCTAAAGGCGAAACAATGCCCGTCATCGCCGAACCTGTGACGGTAGGGTAGTCGTAGCCTTCCAAACGCCCGATTATGGGGAACGACCACGGCGTGTGGCGGAAGTAATTCCATGAAATCATTTCCGTGCGCGGGTCGAAAGAAAGGTTATAGACCCAATTAGAATGCGTCACATCTAAGACGTTGAGGTCGAATTTTAGTAAAAAAAAGACCGAAGAAGCGAGCAAAATCAATAGACTTGGCAGGGCTTCTCGGGTAGGTTTTAATTGACCAAACGTATCGCGTAAGAAGGGGTAGGGTGTATATGTTTTTTTAATAGCCAATGTTTTGTTTTTTATTTTATGAGTACAAAACTGATATGTACGCTGTTTTATTATGAACGTTTTGAAACCCTACATAACTTCTAACACATAGTAATCGGGCGTTCTTCCACGCCCGATTACTATGTGTTAAAGGGCTGTACTTAAATTGTGTGGTTTTTTTAGTGTCGTGTTTATTTCTTTACGACAAAACGCGAAGGTATTACGTCAGCGCGAATTTTAAAATTTATACGTTAGAAAACTACATGACGAACATCAGGTAGCAACAAATTTTAAATTTTTGATTTCCCCATTTTTAATTTCCTTTGTGGACAATATTCGTTTACTAATTGATAAAAATATGAAAAAACAACTGTTAGCCGCTTGGCTTTTGCTCATTTTGGCCTCAATTACTGAGGGGGTCGTTTTCGCTCAAAATAAAATCACGGTCGAAGACATTTATCAGAAAGGGACGTTTCGCGCCCGTGGTGTCCCGGGTTTTAATTTTCTGAAAGATGGAAAAACCTATTCCGCCCAAGATAAAAACAACATCATGCGCCTCGATTTGACAACAGGGCAGCCCGTCGGGACGATTTACGACGGCAAAGAAGCCTTTGAGGAATATACATTTAGTGCCGACGAGTCGAAAATCTTGTTGGGTACTGAGGGGGAGCAAATTTATCGCCGCTCGTCAAAATCGGCGTTCAAAATTTGGGACGGGACGACTTTGACACCGCTTTATCCTGCATCAAGACAAAACAATCCGACATTCAGCAAAGACGCGTCAAAAGTGGCGTTCACGAGTGATAACAACTTGTACGTCAAGGATTTGCAAAAAAATAAAGTGACGCAGATAACGAAAGACGGCGTTAAAAACAAAATCATCAATGGCTTTGCGGATTGGGTTTATGAAGAAGAATTTTCGTTTACCCGCGCTTTTGAGTGGTCGCCCGACGGCTCAAAAATCGCTTTTTTACGCTTCGATGAAACGAATGTACCAGAATATCGCCTCGATTTTTTCAACAAAGGGCCTTATCCAGATACCTACAGTTTCAAATATCCGAAGGTCGGTGAGAAAAATTCCGTTGTTACCGTTTGGCAATACGATGTCAAAAAAGGCAAGCTCAAACAAGTCGAAACAGGCGCGGCGGAGTATTTTCCCCGCTTGAAATACACGCCAAACAATCAGTTGGTGGTCTTCAAAATGAACCGTTTACAAAACGAATTAGAATTGTTATTGGCCGATGACAAGGGTAAAACGACTGTTTTGTTGAAAGAAACCCGCCCTACGTTTGTTGATTTGGAGATGAACGATGATATGGTTTTTTTACCAGACGGCGGCTTTTTGAGAACAAGCGAACAAGACGGTTGGAACCACATTTACCGCCACGACAAGTCGGGCAAAATCACGGAACAATTGACAAAAGGCAGCTTCGACGTTAGAAAAATGTACGCTTTTGATGCGCAACGGGGCGAAGTTTATTACCAAGCATCGAAAAATAACCCGATGCAGCAAGGCATTTACGCCGTTAAAATGGACGGCTTAAAAGACCGTTACATGATGGGCGGCTCGGGGACAAACGACGCTGAATTTAGTTCGACCTATGATTATTTGGTCATTACCCACTCTACTTTGAATGAACCGCCGAACTATGCGGTCATTGAAAACGGCGGAAAAGTGGTGCGCGACATCGAAACAAACGATAAATTGCGCGCTAAAATGAACGAATACGACTTCGTAAAAAGCGCATTTTTCAAGTTTACGACAAGCGAGAACGTCGAATTGAACGGTTGGATGATGCGGCCACGCGATTTTGATTCGACAAAGAAATACCCCGTTTTTATGACCCAATATTCTGGGCCAAACAGTCAACAAGTGCGCGACGCTTGGGGGGGGGCGAATTATTTGTGGTATCAAATGTTGGCACAAAAAGGCTACATCGTCGTCTGCGTTGACCCGCGTGGCACGGGTGGACGCGGCGAAGCCTTTAGAAAAATAACGTATAAACAACTCGGTCATTATGAAACGATTGACCAAATAGAAGCCGCAAAATGGCTCGGCAGTCAGCCTTACGTGGACAGCAAACGGATTGGGATTTTTGGCTGGAGTTACGGCGGTTATATGTCGAGTTTGTGCATTTTGAAAGGCGCGGACGTGTTCAAAACCGCGATTGCCGTCGCCCCCGTAACGAATTGGAAATGGTACGATTCGATTTACACGGAGCGGTATATGCAGACCGAAAAAGAAAATGCGGCGGGTTATGCCGACAATTCGCCCGTCAATTTTGCCGACAAACTCAAAGGCAATTATTTATTGATTCACGGTACAACGGACGACAATGTGCATTTTCAAAATTCTATCGAAATGGCGAATGCGTTGATTGCGGCAAATAAGCAATACGATACCTATTTTTATCCAAATCGGAATCATGGCATCGGCGGCGGCAATGCGCGTTTGCATTTGTACAATAAAATGACGAATTTTATTATTGAGAAATTGTAAATTGACTACCTTTCCTTCTGGCATGGCATCCGTTTGGGTTGTTTTGCCGCCTGTCGAATCCATTATGGTTTTTAAACCTAATCAAAAGACACAGACGTTTAATGAAGGCTTACTAAAAGACGCTGCAAGTGGTTTTGAAGTTGATTTGGATAAAGTTTTTAGATAAAATTGAATTCAAAAACAAAAAAGGTGTAAAAGTCAATGCGCGACTTTTACACCTTTTTTATGGCAAAATACTGAGGGGGGCTTTTTAAACGCAATCCAACTTCCGTTACAATGAATCCAACTTCCGTTACAATGAATCCAACTTCCGTTACTATGAATCCAACTTCCGTTACAATGAATCCAACTTCCGTTACAATGAATCCAACTTCCGTTACTATGAATCCAACTTCCGTTACTATGAATCCAACTTCCGTTACAATGAATCCAACTTCTGTTACAATGAATCCAACTTCCGTTACAATGAATCCAACTTTCGTTACAATGAATCCAACTTTCGTTACAATGAATCCAACTTACGTTACAATGAATCCAACTTTCGTTACAATGAATCCAACTTTCGTTACAATGAATCCAACTTCTGTTACAATGAATCCAACTTCTGTTACAATGAATCCAACTTCCGTTACAATGAATCCAACTTCTGTTACTATGAATCCAACTTCCGTTACTATGAATTGAGAATCGGCTTAAATGAATAAAGGGGAATCTTTTATGCGTTAAGGAAACCCTACTATTATGGCCTTGACCACTAATTTGACTAATTTACACTGTTTTCTAAAACGTAAATAGAAAAAAATCACTACAAATCAACTTAAATTTTAGCAGAAACCACATTTACGAAATCTTGAAGATTTCGTAAATGTAATCTAACAGCCCCAAATTTAAAATTCCACAACCGTCGCCCCGTCGCCCCCTTCATTGTGTTCAGGATGGAAAAACCGCTTCACTTGCTTATATTCTTTCAACTTCTTCTTGACCACTTTTTGCAAAACACCGCCGCCTTTGCCATGTACAATGTGAACACTGTTTGCACTCGACACAACGGCCCTGTCCATAAACTCTTCCAAAGCCTTGTCGGCATCGAACATAGACATACCACGAATGTCAACATTGCCGTCAAAAGTTGCCGAACGGCTAATAGAATCTGCTATTACTGAGGGGGTGCGTTTGATGTCGAGTTGTTCGCCGACCGCAATTAAATCTTTCAATTTTACCGTCACGCGCATCTCGCCCATGCGTAAAGTCGCTTCTTTTCTGTCCAAAATTTCAACAATCCCCGTCGCTGAACCTGCGCGCATTTTGACAGTCGAACCCACGAGAATCGGTTGTTCCAAAGCAGGTCTTGCGGTGTAAACGTCTTCGCTCAATACATCAAACTCTTGTGCCAAACGCGTTTGTTGAATGCGGACTTCTTGAACGATTTGTTGCGCTTTTTCGACATTTTTCTCTTGTTTCAACTCTTTTACAAGGCGTTTTAACTCTTGATTGGTGTCTGATGATTTTTGAAGCTCCAACTCTTTGGCATCAAGTTTTAGCTTTTTACGGCGGAATTCGATGTCTTTTACTTGGTCGTCATATTGCTTAATCAAGCGTTCCAAATGCCCTTGTTTTTCGCTCAAACCTTTTAATTTTTCATCATATTCTTGCTTTTCGCGTTGCAAATCAACGAGCAATTCGTCCACAGCTTGTTCGTTTTCACCGATGCGTTTTTTTGCATATTTCAACACATCCCGATTCAAACCAACACTCGTCGCAATCTCAAACGCATAAGACGAACCTGGCCGTCCGACCGTTAATTGATACGTCGGTTTCAAATTGTCTTTATCAAAATTCATACAGCCGTTTACAATCCCCTCAGTACGGTAAGCAAACATCTTTAAATTACCATAATGCGTCGTCACCAAGCCGTAAATTTTGCGCTCGTTCAAGCCTTTCAAAACGGCTTCGGCTATCGCACCGCCCATTTTAGGGTCAGTTCCCGAACCAAACTCATCAATTAAAATCAAACTGTGTTCGTTCGCTTTATCCAAAAAGTATTTCATGTTTTGGAGGTGCGAACTATACGTAGAAAGGTCGTCTTCAAGGCTTTGTGCATCGCCGATATGGGCAAAAATGCGTTCAAAAATGCCCATTTCACTCGCTTCATTGACGGGAATCAACAGGCCGCTTTGCAACATCAATTGCAACAAACCAACCGATTTCATCAAAATAGATTTTCCTCCCGCGTTTGGTCCGCTGACCAATAAAATACGGTTATCTTTGTACAATTCCAAGTTGAAAGGGACAGTTTCACGCCCCGCCGCTTTGTTTTTTAGATACAACAACGGATGCCGACCTTTTTTAATGCCAAACGTCGGCGCGTTAATCAATTGCGGCATCGTCGCTTTCATTTTAAAAGCAATTCTGGCTTTCGCCAAAACGACATCATAGCGCACAACGACTTCTTGAAGCAACGGAAAGTCGGCGGCAAACGGGCGCATCTTCTCGGAGAGGCCCCTCAGTATGCGGTAGATTTCTTGCTTTTCTTCTTGTTCCAAATCAAAAAGGTCGTTGTTGACTTCAATTGCCGCTTCGGGTTCAATGAAAGCGGTCTTGCCCGTTGCCGATTCGTCGTGAATAATCCCGCGAATCTTACGCTTGTGTTCGGAGGGCACTGACAATACGCGGCGACCGTTCCTAAGCGTTTCCGCACTGTCAGTCAGCCAACCTTTTTGCCGAAATTCGCCGAGCAAACGCCGATAAACGCCTTCAATTTCACGGAGTTTTGATTGTTGCATCCGCCGCAGCCGCACGAGTTCGGGCGAGGCGTCAGAACGGATATTGCCCTCGTCGTCAATAACGCGGCTGATGTCTTTGGAAAGCGTGTCGTCGAGCTTGGTGTCCTTGATTATCGCAAACAAATTGGGATAAATGGCTTGACGGACGGGTGTGAAAAAACGATTCAACTCTCTGATTATCAACATAATGGCGTTGATGCGTTGCAAACTTTCGACTGACAACACATAACCCTCAATGTGCAAATATTTGACATCTTCTTCAATCGGATAATAGGCCGCAAACGGAAATTTATCGCTTTTTTCTATCGCTAATTTTAACTCCTTGACTTCTTTTAGCTGCTGTTCTATCGTTTTTAAATGCGTTGAAGGTTGCAACTGCTCAAAATATTGCTGCCCTAATTCGCCCGAACATTCGCGCGCTAACAGGTGAATGATTTTATCGAATTCTAACTTTTCGTATAAATCTTTTGGTTGTAAATCCATTACTTTGTTGAATTAAGAATTAAAAATTAAGAATTAAAAATTAAGAATTAAAGGGCGTAAATATTAAGTGGTGCGGTCAACTCAAAACGCATAACCCTTTGTCATTCAGAAGAAACAAAACTTGTAAAAATACTGAGGGGTCTCTTTGGCGGCGCAAAATTAACGTTTTTGAAGGGCATAAAGTTCTATGGGCTTAAAATTCGTAGTAGATTCTGCTTTTTTTGATAAAATTCTACCTTTGCAGTTTTAAAATTAAAAGATGAATAAAACTAATACAGAGTGGTTTAAATCCATTTTACTTAAAATAACAGCACTATTTAAAACAATAAACGAGCTTAACGATGCTGATTATTTTAAGCCTTTGCACGAAACAAAAAGAATGATTTTGGGTCATGTGTATGAGGAGGTATCTCTAATTGAGAAACATAGAAATGAGGTCATGTTCTGTACAGATGTTTATGGTAACCCAACTTGTGGTATTATTAGTCAAAAAAATGATTGGTGCATTATCTGTGGGTCACATAGTTTTATACTTTGGACACCAAAAGGGACAGTCCGTTTTGAAGATGAGAACTTTCTTGGCGCACATGATTTAAGGCAAATAGACGACAATACAGTTGAGATATTGATAGACCCATGGAGCGACAAGGCGGCTATTTGGCGGTTTAATATTGCAACTGAACATGCTGTCAAAATACGTGATTTTGATGATTATAAAGGTAAAGAATATACGAATGATGTAGATTGGTAATTTTTATAATCCATTGAAAATCAAAGTATTAATTTGAATGTTGCACATTAATTGCGTCTGTGTTAATTGCAAAACATCTAATTGCGGCGTAGCTGCGACATCTCGGTAACACTAACATAATGCCCAATTTTGTATGCGGTGTAACCGCTTAACTATCGGTTTTGCGGTTACACCGCATCTCAAAGTTGTTCTGAATGTTAGTGTTACCGAGATGTTGCAGCTACGCCGCAATGATACCCCCTCAGTATATTCGCTAAAGCGCCTTAAATTAGCTTGTTTTTAATTCAAAATTAATTCAAAATTAATTCAAAAATGACCAACTCATTAGATTATTCACCCCAAGAATTTCAAGAAATACTCGACAAAACGTCGGAAATTTTAATCAATCAATACGCTAACTTAGAGACGCAAAAAGGCTTTAACGCACCGTCGCAAGACACCTTAGAAAGTTGGTTCGACGAGCCGTTGCCGCGCATAGGTTTAGCACCTTTGCAACTCTTGGATGAAGCAAAAAATAAAGTTTTTGATTTCAAGTCCTTCGGACTTTGATATTGCGTAATATCAATAGTTGCCTATTGCCTCGAACGGCACACGTTTTGCCCCCCTCAGTATTTTTTGGAAAAAACAATAATTTTCCTCAAATTTGCCCAAAAATCGACTACTTCAGTCGCATAAGTACAATCAGTGGGCCATAACGCCTATTGAAATTTGAAATTTTTAAATTGTAACACAATGAGAAAACACCTTGTTTGGATATCCTCTTTTCTATGCCTCGCCTTCGGAGGCGACCGTTTGTCGGGTTATTTTCTAGGAAAAATCACCGATAATAGCCAATTTCGCTATTCACGACTCTACAATTCGACCGAAAATGCGGACATCTTGTTTGTCGGCAACTCGCGTGGATTGACATTTTTTCAACCCGAAGCCGAGCGGTTGACAAAGGTCAAAACCATCAATTTGAGCTACAACGGGATGCCTGCCGACCTCGCAAAATGCCTTGTTATGGACTATCTCGACCGTCATAATCCACCAAAAGTGATGATTGTTGACGTGACGTTGTGCGACCGCGAAAACGACGTTTTGAAGTCAGGTTTCAATCTTTATACCCCTAAAAGCCTTCGTTTAGACACTTTACTGAGGGGTATGGCAACGGGCGGCGACGGTTTTGCAGGGACAAAAGTGGTGGTCGGCGGCAATGTCAGTCATTTGTATCGCCACAATTCGGAGATTTTTCAACGCGTTTTATATCATCGAAATAAAACAGATGAAGACTGGTTGATTGACCGCGTTATCAGCGAAAAAACGGCGACAGACACGGCTTTGTCAAGCTATAAAGTGCGGATGTTTCCCAATATGGTGGCGCATTTTAAAGAAATGATAGATTACGCAAAATCAAAAGGTGTAGAAGTCAAATTGGTCATAAATCCTTATTTTCCTGCCTTCGCAGAATCGGCTGAAATGAAAGATTCCTTCTTAATGCCCTTGAAAATGAGCGTTGAAGCGGTAACAGGCTTGCCTGTTCACGATTTTTCGACCGCTTTGACAGAAATGGATGAAATTGGTGATTTGCAACACGCCAATAAAAAAGGCAGCATTCACTACATGAATATCTTGTTGGAAAAAGGTATTTTGTCGAAAGATGTGTTTTTTATGGGTTTAAATCTGCCGCCTTCAAATATGGAAAATGTTAAACCGTCGTCCGTTTTTATGTCGGAAAATACCGCACCGACGCAGAGAAAACTGCCCGAATTGATTCCTGTGCAAGAAGTAGATACGCAGGGCCGTGCGTATCTACCATCCGCGCCTTTTTCAGCGAGTTTTTCAGATAAAAAGACGAAAAAAAGAAAACGTTGGGACAGCGATTATGGGTTTGCAGTGGATACATTATTTTCAAATTGATGTGTGTCGCCCTAACGGTTTTTTGTCTAGGTTTTGTCATTCAGAAGGAATCTCTATTGTCTGTGTCCACTATATTGCCACTTATTGAAAGCATTACGCTATCCACAAAAAATAGAGATTCCTTCTGAATGACAAAACCTAGATACCTACGCGACCCACAGAAAATAAAGATTCCTCTGAATGACAAAAACAAATAAAATAAAAATCTTTATAAATTCCGTGTGAAACGCGTACTCAAAAAAGCCGTCTCGTCACCACGAGGCGGCTTTTTGTCGTTAGAAAATATTTTTTTGTAGAAAATTATTATTTGCTGAACGCTGTTCATTATCTTTGTTCCAAGATTATAGAACTATGGCAATTATTCAAAGAAGACAGAGAGAAAAAGAGAACATTCGTAGCCGCATCTTGGAAGAAGCAAAGCGGCTGTTCTTTGAAAAAGGTTACGAGTATGCGAGCATTCGTAATATAGCCGAACGCATTGAGTACAGCGTCGGGACAATTTACTTGCATTTCAAGGACAAAGACAGCATTTTTCACGCGCTTCAAAAACAAGGGTTTGAAATAATGATGGAAAAAATGTACGTCCTTGAAAGTGTTGAACATCCGTTTGAGCGATTGAAGGCAATGGGAACAATTTATCTTGATTTTGCTAAGAAAAATCCTGAATTGTACGATTTAATGTTCATTTTACGCGCCCCGATGAATTGTCTTGAAGAACACGAAGGCTGGTTAGAAGGCAAAAGAACGTTTGATTTTCTAATACGTATTGTCGAAGAATGTAAAGAAATTGGTCAATTTCAAAGTCATGCGGATGCTGAAACATTGGCGTTTTCTGTTTGGTCTGCCGTGCACGGCATTGCGGCGTTGAATATTCGTGGTCGCTGTCGCATCATTAGCGAGGAAAAACGCGAGACGATTGACATTAAAAGTTACCGCGATTTTATTACGATTCTATCTAAAAGTTAATTTTTTGATTTATTTATGAACGATGTTCATTTTAAAAACAGTGTCCATGAAAGTTGATTTGAGAACAATATTAAGCGGGTTTACACTCTTTTTGTACGTAGAAAAAGCCGCTACGCAAAACGTTTTGGACGACTACGTTAAACAAGGTTTACAAAACAGTTTAGTCTTAAAAGAGCGCAATGTATCGCTTGAAAAAAGCCTTTTAGCCCTTAAAGAAGCGAAGACGTTGTTTTTGCCGTCGGTCAATATGTCGGCGGGTTACACGCTTGCGGCGGGTGGCCGTTCGATTGAATTTCCGATTGGCGATTTGCTCAACGGGGCTTATGCGACGTTGAATCAGTTGACGGCTTCGCAACGGTTTCCCAAACTTGAAAATCAGTCAATTTTGCTTGCGCCAAACAATTTTTACGATGTGAAAGTGCGGACAACTTATCCGATTTTAAACACCGATATTAAGCACAATCGAGCGATTAAATCTAAAGAAATTGCGCTATACGAAGCAGATATTAAAATTTATGAACAAGAGTTGGCGGCGGATATTCGCAAAGCGTATTTCAATTATTGCATGGCCGTTGAAGCCAAGCAAATTTATGGCAGCGCGGCGGGTTTGGTGGCGCAAAACCTACGCGTCAATCAATCGCTTGCTGCAAACGGTAAAGGTTTGATTGCCAATGTATTACGCGCTGAAAGTGAAGTGGAAAATGTGGCTGCAAAAACGACCGAAGCGGAAAATCAACGGCTCAATGCAAAGGCTTATTTTAACTTTTTATTGAATACAAACCTCACCGATTCCGTCAATTTTACCCCCCTCAGTATAACGGGCATTTTAATCGAAAAAACGACCGCCGAAACACCTGATGTCAGCCGTCGCGCTGAATTTCAGAAAATTGGGGCAGCAATTGCGGTCAATAAAGCGGTTTTGGATTTTAATAAAGACTACAAAAAGCCGAAAGTTGGGGCATTTTTAGACCTCGGCGCGCAAAATTTCTTTCCAAGATTCGATAGAAACACCCCGTTTTTGATACTCGGGGTTCAGATGGATTTGCCGATTTACAACGGTGGACGCGAACCTTTAAAAATGCAGCAAACGCAATTGTCGTTGCAATCCCTTGATATTCAACGCACTCAAATTACGAAGCAGTTGACGCTTGCCGCAACCGTCGCGCAGAATAATTTGCAAACAGAAATCGCTTTGTATCAATCCGCAAGGAAACGCGTGGAGGCATCAAGGTCGTATTTCAAACTTATTGAACGCGGTTTTAAGGAAGGAACAAATCCGTTGATTGAATTTGTAGATGCACGTAATCAATTGACTTTGAGTGAGTTACAAGTGTCTATTCAGACGTATAAAATTTTGTTGGCGAAGGTTGAGGTTGAAAGGATGGTCGGAAAATAGACCCCTCAGTATTTTAGGCTAAAAGTAGTCTAGCCCGTGCTTTTGCAAGGCTGATAAACAAATCTAGGGCGAGAAAACGCTCTAATTCAAGCGTTTCTTCAACTGTGATTGCGCGCTCTTTTTTCTTTGAAACAAGTACGTCAACGCGTTCTGACATCTTGTTTGACGCTTTTAAAGCGGCTATTTGGCTTGGATTCATGTGTGCGATAACATCGGCAACATCTGTAAATGCTTCTGTAAGTAGGTGCGTTTAAATAAACGGGAATTTTATTTTTTGCAAATTGTTGATTATCAACGTATTGTAAAACTCATAACTCATCATTTATAACTCAT
>JAYSRS010000221.1:0-15869 GCA_043720935.1 Saprospiraceae bacterium | reverse complement strand
CGGTGTAACCGCTAAACGCGCTGTTTAGCGGTTACACCGCATCTTGAAAGGCAGTATCTAGTGTAGATGTTACCGAGATTTTGCAGCTACGCCGCAATCAGAATATAACCAATCAACGCTCGTCTCTACAAACCTCGACGACGTTAACATCTTCTATCTAAACCCACACAATAAATATTTTTTTATCTTTATAATCAACCCATCCCGATGCCCACGTTTTGATTTCTTTATGGTCAAAAATAATCAGATAACCTTCCGTCAATTTTTGTCGGTCTAAATAATCCGACAACTGATTTAAACCTTCCTCGTGTGCGACAGGGTCACGCCAAATTTTAAGTTCAGCGACGTATTTATGTTGATAATACGTAATAACAACATCCAAACGCCGCTCTTCTGAAATTTGCACCTCTTTAAAATCGTAGCCATGCCCGTTCAAAATCGGTTTCATAAACGCCAAAAAGACCAATCTGCCGTTGCGTTCTAGGAAATCGCGGTCGTTTTTACTGTATTGCTCTTGCATGAAGGCTTGAAATTTCTCCAAAACCAAGGGCATATTGAGTACATTATTGGCCAATTTGAAGTCTTTATTAATCGTATATCCCGCAAATGACAAGTTAGATTTAGTCTTTGAGGTCATGTAATGGTAAATAAGTTCTTCGTAGATTTTATTGTGGATTCTGATACCGCGTCCATTTTTAAAAATGCCAAACATAATCCCTAAATTGACCGTTGGATTATAAATATTGAAGTCATGATATTCCCCATTAACGAGCATTCCGTAAGCAATTTGGTACAATTCGGGGTTATTTTCTAGGTTTTTAATCAATGATTCGCCATTCGTGTTAGGTTCTAAAATCAACTGACGCACGGCGCGTTCAAGGTCTAATTCTGTCCATTCGAGCGCGTCTTTCGTTGGTAAAATCTCTTCATCCAACGTTTTGCAGAGTTTGCTGACCAAAAACGGATAGCCCGATGTGTAGTAAAACAAGTCTTCGGCCATCGCCGCAGTGTCCATTTTGACGCCTTTTTCGGCGACATAATCCACCAACATTGTTTCAATTTCAAAGGGTTGCAGGTTCATATCCACCTTAAAATCGGCGGCAATATTCCACGGTGAATTGAGTTTTTGCTCCTCGTTAGGCCGTATTTTGAGTTTCAATGATTTGACGTCGTGAACACCCGCGAGAATGACAGAATGAAACGTTTTGAAATCATCATTTTCCAAATATTTACTGCGTAACATCGCTAAAAAACTGACAAACAGTTGATTGTTGCTGCTTTTATCTACTTCGTCAATCAGCAAAACGACGTGTTTATCCACTTTTTGAGCCAACGATGTAATCACGTTGGAGACGTCTTTAAAGTTGTTCGTTTTTAGAGCAATTTCATACAGCCATTCCTGCAATTGAGGTGCAGTAATTTCGGCATATCGCGCCAATAATTCGATAAATCCTTGCGAAAATAGCTTTTCATCTTCAAAAATCGCGTCCCCAATGCCTTCAAAACTGATATTGAGAACAAGGTAATCACCCCATTCCGTCAACGCCTTCGCCACTGCGTAAAGCATCGTCGTTTTGCCATACTGACGGGGGCGATTGATGATGAAGTAATCACCCTCCTCGACCATTGCCAATACCGTTGCCAATTTTTTCGACACATTCGCCATGAAGTGCTTCGTCGGATGGCATTTGCCTGTTATGTTGAATTTCTTAGCCATATTCTGTTTTTTATCAATATTGGGGCAAAAATAGGCATAAAAACTCAAAAAAATAAGTAGAACGGCGTAGTAAAAGCGAGAAATACTGAGGGGGTACTTGCGGATGCCTTTGATTGTTAGGAACGCGAAATAAATAAAAGCGCACTTTTGGGCAATCCTGAAAGAATTGAATAGGGAGAACCGTAGATGCAATCTACGGAACAAAAGCCACTATTTTTCCCAAGTCCGATAGAGTCGAGCATTGATTAGTTGTATCTGTGGGTTTCTTGCGGCGTAGCTGCAATATCTTGGTAATACGACCCAACAGCCCAATTTTTTAAGCGGTGTAACCGCTAAACGTGCTGTTTTGCGGTTACACCGCATTGCAAAAGTCATTTTGGCATTGAGTATTACCGAGATGTTGCAGCTACGCCGCAATCAAGCGTCAAATATAACTAATTAACGCTCAACTCTATCGGACTTGGAAGCCACCTTTGTAACGCCCGTAGGTTCAACCTACGATTCTCCCTATTCAATCACTTCGAGATTCTGAAAATACGCTTTATTTATTTCACGTTCCTTATACATTTTTCTGTACATATCATTCTCTCTCTTGTAGCCTCATAAATTTTCTAAATGTTAAGAAAAACCTAAAAACAAAACACATCTGTCACGCCTATTTCTGTTTTTCCTTCTATTCCTGAACGTTCGCTAAAACAACCTAAATAGTCAACAAAAACGGGTTCAATTTAATGTCCCTCAAAACATTAAACACGGTTGCTGAAAAGTGTATAGAGTAAGCATTTTATCCGAAAAACATTTTTAATTTTATGAAAAATTCATTGAAAGTATTGAGCTTCATTTTTGCTGTTATCATGGCAGCTTGCACAAAAACGACAGCAGTTAAACCAACAGAACCTGTTGCGACAGAGACTATTTCTTACGATGCAACCAATAATATGCTTGCATTTAAAGATGAAACGGTTTTTGAAGACCATTTGACGCAATTGCTTGCAGAGAAAGATAAGCGTGTCGAAGCCTACATCGAGACGTTGAAAAGTCGGAAAATTGTTGAAGAAGACGCTATGTTGGCCACTGCCATCAAAGAAGGTTTTGATGGCGAAGCCAATTTTAAAGCTTTTGAGAGCAAATACCCAACTTTGCTGTCTTTTCGCAAAAGCATTGAAACACAAAAAACGGCTTGGTTGAGTCAAGATTCATTGAATCCTAAAACCAATCCGTCAAAAGGCTTGGATTTAGCGATGCAAACGGTGTTGAATGCCAAAATGCAAGTTAAAATAGGCGGTCAAATTGTTGATTTCACACCCGTTCAAACGGCTGCTGTATCAGGTGTCTGTGTGTCAAGTGCGTGGAATTCTTATACTCATTTTGCCGCTTACAACAAAAAAGTCATAGGTACATTGTGGATGTATAATGGTTTAATAAGTGGTCATATTAAAGCAACCACAACAGCGTATAAAAGGTTTTTTAATAGCAATACGTGGGTACAGACGTTAGTCAATGTTCGGGCAAAAGTCAATGCAGGCTATGTATATAAAAAAGATTGTACAACAAAAGACAATTATTGGGGCGCAAATATTTATGGATTTGGTTCAGCCACTGCCCATATTCCATTCATTATCAAGGATATTCGCGTGAGTGATTTTCATCAAATCTGGACAAGCCACGAAGTTGTCAATACAAGTTGGGGCAATCCATATTTCGACCTTTATTTTAACTAAGTAGGTAAACTCAAACACGAATTATCCCAAATTTTCTAACAAGAAAATTTGGGATTTTTTTTTAGGTCTATACATTCACAACCTCACCGTACAAATCAAAATCCTCCGCTTTTGTAATCTGTACATGAGCAAAATCACCAATGCGTAAGTAATTCTTTTTGTTGGCTTTAACCAATACTTCGTTGTCAACCTCGGGCGAATCGTGTTCCGTTCTACCAACATAATAACCGCCTTCTTTTCTATCAAAAAGGACGCGCAAAGTCTGCCCGACTTTCGCTTGATTTTTATCGAAAGAAATATCTTGCTGAATCCCCATCAAACGCTCGGCGCGCTCGGCTTTTACTGAGGGGGTAACGTCGTCGGAGATTGCGTAAGCCGACGTGTCTTCTTCGTGCGAATATTGAAAAACGCCGACGCGCTCAAATTTCATATCGGCGACAAAATCGCAGAGGTCTTGAAATTCCGCTTCTGTTTCGTTTGGAAAACCGACTAACATCGTCGTCCGAATCGCAATATTAGGTACTTTTTGACGGGCGATTGTTATCAATTCTCGCGTTTCTTCTTGCGTAATTTGGCGGCGCATTCGTTTCAAAACGTCGTTGTTCGCGTGTTGCAAAGGCATATCCAAATAGTTGCACACCTTCGGCAAACGCGCCATAGTATCAAAAATTTCGATAGGAAATTTCGACGGGTACGCGTAATGCAAGCGTATCCACTCGATGCCTTCGACTTCGTGCAATGCCTCTAAAAGTGTTGACAATTCGCGTTTTTTATACAAATCCAATCCATAATACGTCAATTCTTGAGCAATCAACATAATTTCTTTGACGCCCATTCGCGCTAAATTTTTTGTTTCTTTCACCAATTCTTCAATCGGGCGACTGATGTGCGTGCCGCGCATGAGGGGAATTGCGCAGAACGAACAGGTGCGGTTGCAACCTTCCGCAATCTTCAAATAAGCGTAATGTGAAGGCGTCGAAATAAGGCGTTCGCCGACGAGTTCGTGCTGATAATTCGCATTGAGTTTAGCCAAGAGTTGCGGCATTTCCATCGTGCCAAAAAAGGCGTCAACTTCGGGAATATCGGCCTCCAAACTGTCTTTGTAACGCTGCGATAGACAACCCGTTACGTAGAGTTTCTCAATTTCGCCTTGGTTTTTGCGGTCAGCATAATCCAAAATCGTGTTCACAGATTCTTCTTTGGCCAAATCAATAAACCCGCAGGTGTTGACGATGATGATGTTCGCTTTACGCTCCGAATCGTGGGCGACATCAAAGTCGTTTGCCTTCAATTGCGTCATTAAATTCTCTGAATCCACCGTATTTTTTGAGCAGCCCAATGTAATCACATTGACTTTGTTCTGCTTTAACGTCTTCGTTTTCAATATCTTATAATTTTATATTCAATAATTAGTATTCCCTGTTTAGTTTTTGTCATTCAGAAGGAATCTCTATCGTGTGGCGTGATTAATGGCACACAAAATAGAGATTCCTTCTGAATGACAAAACACGCGACATAAGTTTGACTTCCCTCGTTTCGCCGCAAAATTACAAATACTCAACCGTAAAAAAGCACCCCCTCAGTATTTGAGCGTTTTTTTCTACCTTTGTGGCCTAATTAATGCCAAATCTAACGCGGGTTTCAAACCCGCGTCAGATTGTAATATGTTAAAAATTATTTATAACTCATCATTCATAACTCATCATTTTTTATGTTTAACTATTTCATTAATTCCTTCAAAAGAAAAATGGCGCGGCGGTATTTTAAAAAATATCCGACCATCATCAGCACATTCAATTTGAGAGAAACAGGTCCCGTTGAATTTGCGAATTGGTCTAATCCGTTGGTATTGCCGAAGGACATTACGCAAGCGAAAGTCAATTTTTTCAAGAAATTTGCGCCCGAAGGGAGTATGTGCATTGACATCGGGGCGAACATCGGCGAGCATACCGTTTCGATGGCTTTAGCGGTCGGACAATCGGGTACGGTTCTGTCTTTTGACCCAAATCCAATTGTTTTTGATATATTAAAGGCTAATTCTGAATTGAATACACATTTGACAAACATCAAACCGTTCAATTGTGCGGTGAGTGATACGGATAGCGAATACTATTACAACTCGTCGGAAGCCTCTTTTTCTAATGGCGGCATTTCGATAGAAAAGGTCAATAAGCATGGAAAATTTCAGTTGGAACAAAAAATAAAAGGCGTCAATCTGAACGATTTTTTACATCAAAATTTTGAGAATGACTTATCGAAATTGCGTTTAATCAAGGTAGATACTGAGGGGTATGACAAAGAGATTTTAAAATCTATTGCACCGATTATTAGTCAATACAAGCCCATTATTATTGCCGAATGTTTCCCGAGATTGAATACGGAAGAGCGCGTGGATTTGTACAACACCATCGCCAAACATGGTTACGATTTATACTATTTTAGAGACATTGACCGCCTCGATGATACCGTCAAAATCACGGCAGATGACATGGATAAATGGAAGCATTTTGATATTTATGCGTTGCCAAATTAAAAAAAAGCCTTGAAAAACATCCGTTTTTCAAGGCTTTTTTCTCAATTCCTTCAAAATGAGCGCATTAAGTTGCTCTTTTGTCGTTCTATCAAATATTTGCTTACAAATTGCCCAATTGCAAATAGACGGTTTTAAAGAATAGGAAACCCTCTATGCGCCCGCCAAATCAACGTTTCACCATGACAAATCACGACAAAACCTTTTAATCCTTTTCTATCCATAAATTTTTTGGTTATGATGTAATTCGTCAATTGAATTTCAGCTTTATCTAAAAGTGCTTGAATATCGGCGTCATCTATTTTTTTATCTGCTTCGTTTTTATCTTTTTTCTTAATGTATTTTAATTCAAAAGCCACTTGATAATTCGGGTCGTAGCCGCGAATAGCTTCTAAAAATATATCGGCATACCCTTTTTCTGTTTCATACTCCGAATGGACATAATAGAATTTTTGCTGGTATAAACAACTAACAAAAATAGCTTTTAAGGACATTTCATTGAAGTGATAGGCGTCTCGATTCGACAATATTTTCAATATTGCTGTCACTTGATTCATAAAAGGTTGTAAATTTCCCGTTGTTGCCAAATCCATAATGGCATTGTTTAAAGGCGCATTGTCAATCGGCAAATCGGCTTTATTTTGCAACATACTAACAAAATAATCGGCATATAATCGTTTAATCACAAAATTAGGAAATTGAAAAATGGTATTGTTTAATTCTCTTCCTTTGATGGTCAAAAAGCCCATATAAAAAAGCAAACTTATCAAATCATCTACGCCAAATGTTTTGATAAAGCTGAATTGTGTCGTCAATTCACTTGAAATCTGCCCTGTTTCTGTCAAAATACGCAGGGCTTCTAAATTCTCATATTCCCTATTTTGGATACGGAATACATTTCTTACTTTGCTATAATCAGAAGCAATATTATTGTCTAATAAATTATCGGGATACTTTTTATACGTTTGATAAAATTGAGCAAAATACAGCACCATATCAGGATTATAGACATGAAGTGTTGCATTGTGGTTAAACAGATAACCATCATACCAAGTTTGTAAATCGTCTAAAACGTTGGGTAAATTCTCTTTTTTAGTGCCAATTTTTTGCAAAATGCCTTTCACTTCTTTTTCTTCAAAACCCATCATGAGTTGAAAATTGACATCTAACGATAAATTTGTGGCGATATTAAAACCACTTGTCATACTATCAATTGTAATGGGTGATACACCTGTAATAAATATCCGATGCACCGTATTATTCCATGTCGCCGTTTTGATAACTTCATAAAATTTTCTGGCATACCCATTTTCTGTTACTATCTCCTTGAAATGGTCAAAATTAAACGAAATAAGTTCATTGGCGAAATGGTCATATTCGTCAATCATCACATAGATTGGAATGGCTACATTATTTTCTTTGTAATAAGCAAATAACTGTTGAATGATTCTATTAGGTTGGTCATTGCTTAAAATATCTTTTCGCTGTTCTTCAGTAAAAAATTGTTTATATTCAGTCAAAAAAAGACGTGTAGTGTCTATTACTTTCGACAAAAAGCCTTCAAAAGTATTTTTGGGCGTATCTGTCATAATGCCACTAAATTCAAAAGTCAATACCAAATAGCCATTAGCCATTGCCGTAGGCTTTTTACCAATAGCCAACTTCCCAAAAATACGGTCAAATTTTTCTTTATGTTCCAAGCCATAATAATAACGCAGCATAGACACAAATAAGCTTTTACCAAAACGACGTGGACGCAAGTAAAACAAAAAGCGCGGTGCGCGCTCCTCTAACGCTTTAATATATAGCGAGTGGTCTTGATAGAAGGCTTTATCTTCTATCAACCGCTGAAAATTGCTTTCGCCATAAGATATTTTTATCATATTCGTTGTTTTTTATCGAAAAATACGCTTTTTGAAAGACAAAATTAAGCAAATAGTTGAGAAACAAATGCGTATCTTTTTTATAAATGTTTTGCAAAACCACCAAAATACTGAGGGGGCTAAAATCAAGTGAACAAATCTTCTAACAATAATTGATTGGTGACAGCCGCCAAATAGTGTTCATTTTTTTTACCCCAAAAACCGTGAGCATAGAGATAAAGACGTTTTTCTTTAAGTGTGTACGCTCTTTAATTTTCCCAAATATCATAGATTTAGTAGTAATTTGGGGAACACGAAAAATATTAAATAATTGAAAATCAATTAGATAGATTATTTTTTTATTGCAAATATTTTGCAAAAATTGAAACGTAGATAAAGAAAATGTGGGTGCTGAAAACGGTTGGATACTGAGGGGGATATTTTTTTTTTAGAAGTCCGATTTTTAATATTTTTAGAATTTAATAGGATTTTAGCTACACACCACGCGGTGACTTTATCCCTGTTTCGGTAAAAATCGGGCTAATTCTTTTCTAACTTCTGCTACCAATTGCTCTTCAGTTGGTAGATGGAGTTGGTATTTGGATGCAAAAATTTGTTGATTTTCAAGGGGCAAAGAATACCGCACAACGGCATCGTTTTTATCGGCACAGAGCAAAACGCCGATTGTCGGGTTTTCAAAATCGGTTTTGATGTCTCTGTCGTAGTAATTGACATACATTTGGAGTTGTCCCAAATCTTGATGCGTAATTTTATCCACTTTGATGTCAAAAATGACAAAACATTGAAGCAAACGGTTATAAAAAACCAAATCAATTTTGAATTCATCGCCTTCCAAAACAAGGCGTTTTTGCCGAGCGACAAACGAAAACCCATTGCCTAATTCCAAGAGAAAGTCCTGCAAATGCGTAATAATGGCTGCTTCAATTTCCAATTCGTAATAACTTGCTTCGGGTTTCAAACCTAAAAACTCTAATACAGTTGGGTCTTTTATGATTTGGCTTGGGTCAAAGGGCTGTTGTTCGCCTTTGGCAATGGCTAAAACGCTGTCTTTATCTTGATTTATCAATAAGCGTTCATACAAAAGACTGTGGATTTGTCGCTCCATTTGACGAACATTCCATGCGTTTTTGATGGATTCGGCAATAAAAAAGGCGCGTTTATCAGTATCAGCAATTCTCACTAAGACTTTGTAATGTGTCCATGTCAATTGCGAACTCAATGCGTTCGCAATTGGAAAAGCCTGATACAGTTGTCGCATAAGCTCTAATTGCCGACGAGAAAAACCATCTCCATATTCTGTTACCAATATTTCGGATAAGTTTTTCAAGAGGTATTTTCCATAATCTGCTTTCAGTTTACCGCCTTGTTCTTCTTCAACAATGCGCCTACCTATTTGCCAATAAGCAATTGTCCGTTCATGATTGATTGACCGCGCCACGCGGTTGCGCGTTTCCTCAATAATGTGTCGAATGTCTGATAGTATTTGTTCCATCGTTTTCTTTTTTAGTACATGAATAAATCGTTGAAATGAAGGGCAAACATACGTGTTTCAATGTCTTTTTTTAGAATTAGGATTTAATAGGATTTTAGATAGACACCACGCGCCGACGGGCAATAGTTAAAATCTTATTAAATCCTAAGAATATTTAAAATCCTACTTCAAGAAAAAGAAAAGCCGACTGCAAGAAAAACAACCGTCTCACTGAGGGGACATGGCTACTCGAAAACCTACATTTTCGCTATGACGCGTGGGCGGCTCATTATAGCGGTCAACAACGCGGCATTCCCATGCATTGTTGACAAAACTACCGCCGCGAAACACCCGACTATACCCCAATTCAGCACCTTTAGGATTTTGTGCTGCGCTTTTTTTGTAATATTTTTGTTCATACCAATCGCTGCACCATTCAAAAAGATTGCCCGACATATCGTAAAGACCTAATTCGTTTGTTTGCTTTCCGCCAACTGGATGGACTTGCATATCTGAATTTTGATCATACCAGGCAACATCGCTCACCGTATTTGAGCCACTGTACGTAAAACCCTTACTTTTTATCCCACCGCGTGCGGCGTATTCCCATTCTGCTTCGGTGGGTAATCGGTATTTTTTACCCGTTTTGTTGCCCAACCATTGCGCGTAGGCAGTAGCACCGTAATGATTGACCCAAATAATCGGATAGTTTTCATAACCTTTTTCAACAATAAAACCTTTGCCTTGCGTTTGAATGCGACACGTCTCATTTTTAACACTCCTTTCTAAATCCACCCATTTAATCTCGTCTTCTGTTTGATTGCCTTTGTCATTTAGGAATTGACAGAATTGAGCATTAGTTACTTCATGTTTCCCAATGAAGAAATCACTTAGAGTGACGTTGTGAAGCGGTTGTACGATATTATCAATTTTATCATCGCTGCCCATTTGAAACGTGCCGCCTTTTATTGCCACCATGACAGGCACTAAAATAGGCGCGTTTACGCTGTCTTTTGGCGTCAATACTGAGGGGGTGTTTACAATCGGCGGTTTCGCAATAGGCGTATCTTTTTTAGGCGTTTCGCTCGGTTTTGTTGCATTTGGTACAAGGCTCACCGTTGCCAATTGCTTTATTTTATCAATCGTAAATGTTTGATTTACAATTGAATAGCCATATTTAGTAAACGTCAAAGCAATTTTATCGCTTGGATACTGAGGGGGTAGTTTTAGAAGGTAATTGCCTTGTGCATCGGTGCGGGTGTTCACACCTGCGCCTGTGATTTGCACATCGGCAAGAGGCATTGCGTTTTCGCCGTCAATCGCTAATATGTTTTCACCATCAGTTAATGTAGCTCCCGAATCATCCGTAAGGACTGAAAGAGAGGACGAACTCATTACACGTCCACGTATTATAGGTGCAATATCAAACCGCGCTTTTTTATCTACTTTTCCGCAAAGGAAGGCTTGGGCAACTTTAATATCTTTGTCAAGGCTATCAAGTTTGGCTGCTATTTCCAAAACTAAACAAGCGGAATCTTTTTTATTATTTTGATAAAATTTTTCAGCCGAACGATATAAATCAACAGCAATATTACTGCGACACTCATAAAAAAGCCTTAATATCGGGGTGCCAGCTAAATTTGTCACTTCAACATTCAATAAATTTGCTAGTAAAATACTGTCCGTCGCGTATTTATTGGGTACAGTAAAACCAGCGGTGTCATTAAAACGCCGTTCTTCTATTAATTTATGTACAAATTGCTCGTGATATGCCATTCTATTGAAGGAGTTATCCAAGCAAAAATAACGTGTTGTATCATTTACAACTAATTGCCGAAGTTCTTCTTTTGAACAATCAAACGTCTTAAACTGATACGGATAAAAGATCCCAACCAACCCCAAAACCAACAAAATCGCCCCTAAAACCACCTCTTTCCACGCCTTCAACCAACCCAAAGCAGCAAAGCCCGACGGATGCACAAACTTTTTCCAATCATCAGGCACGATGAAATCAAGAGCCGTGCGGGGGGCGTTTAAGTATTTCAGCACCGTGAAATCGGGTTCTGCGCCTTGTGCCAAAAGGTCGGCGACTTCGGCTTCGAGTTCTTTTTTCTTTTGGGCATCCGTTGTGGTAAGCCATCGATTGAGGGCAATGTTTAGGCGGAACTTATCGTAAGCGGCGGAATCGGTCGGCGGCGGGTTGCGTTGCAATTCTTCTGCTATCGCGTTGCGTAGATGCAAGAGCAAGGGCGCGTCGTTTTGTTCCAAATAATGGAGCAAAGCCGTCCGCGTTTCGTCGGGCATTTCGCCATTGACAAACCACGAAAGGCGACAAATTTGCATCAAATTAGCAAATGTACTGAGCCCCCCCTGCCCCCCAGAGGGGGGAGTTGAAGTAGTGGGTTCATTTGGTGTTCCTTCTTTGATTAGTTGTTTCAACGACCCGTCTTTGTTAAATTCGCGCAAAGTCCCCCCTTCGGGGGTTAGGGGGCTTTGTCCTAACCATAACGTCAAATCCCAATGCAAAGTCGGATAAATAGCGCAAGCGGCAATCCATTTGACGGTATTTGGCTCGAAATACAAGTCAAGTATCGGCAACGGGTCGGCATCATCGGGGACAATCGGAGCGTTTGGCACGTCGTCAATTTTGTCGGCCCAATTGTCGAATCGGGCATCTGCGCCCGTATTGACTTCTTCGACCCAAAAACCCAAGCCTTGCAAAGTGGCAGGCAAAGTCGTGAACAACGCCGACAATTGCCGTTCGTCATAGCCCCACGCGGTCAAGGGTTTTGGCGAAAACAACGCACGGTCTTTCCATTGCTTAAAAACCGCCGTCCACGCCGCCGCTTTGCCCGACATCGGATTGAGCAATTGCCCGCCCGTTCCGACAATCAACAAGCGCGATTGATAGTACCGTTGTTGCACATCGGCGAGGGCAATGCCGTGCGGATAGTCTTCGCTGTAACACACCCGAACATCGCTGTCGTAGAAAAACCGTGCTATTTCCACCTCTTGCGCCTTGAAAACGGCGTACAAACTATCGAACAGTTGAGCGCGATGATTCCGCACCGATTGACGGTCAATGAGGAGCAAATAATCCGTCGGTCGGGTCTGTTTTTTGTACTTGAAAGTCGGCAAACCGCCTTGTTGAATCGTGGCATTGACCGTTTGTACCATATCGAGCCGTTGCGTTTCTGACTGAGCGCGATTGCGTAATTGTTGCGTTACGCGGTCAAGTCGTTTCACCGCTTGCTCAAACGTCGCGTATAATTGTGCTTGCTCTTGCGGCGATTGCGCGATAAGCGGAATGAGGGTTAATTTCAAGGTTTCGGCATCCGTTTCTTCGGATAATTGGGTCAAAATGGTTTGAATCTGCACGTGTTTGTCCACGCCCATGAGCCGTTTTTCCGTCCGCAGGGCGTCCAGAAATTCGGTGGTGATGTGGTAAATACGCGACTGATTACTCATGCTTTTTTTTTAATGTTTCAATTTAATTCTTTACTCGACTGCAATAGGTTTTGTGTATTTGTTTCAAAGAAGCATTTACAGAGAATTTTGAAAATCTCTATTTACCACAAATTTTAATCAAAGCGACTCGTCATTGCGAGGAGGCACGACGAAGCAATCTCTTTTGTTTCAGCAGTCTGCCAATCATTATAGGACATCAAGCTAATTAAACAGCCTTCGTAAAAATAGAGATTGCTTCGTGCCTCGCAATGACGACTTTTTTACTTTATTTTAGAAGGCAATTGTTTGACTACTTCATTTTATATTGAACGCTTATATTACTTCTTGTTTCTAAAATACCTTACTATTTTCTCTTGAATTGGCTCAACATCTTTCATGTGAAAACGCGCTTCTTCGTTTATCGTCAAACGGTCAACGGGCGCGAGGGATTGATTCAAAGCCGCCATCAACAGCGTCGCATCATTCGGATTGTCAACGCCAAGATTCATCAACCAAGATTCAATATCGAGGTGTTTGACAGGCGTTAACTCTCTGAAAATCGCTGTTTCGTTCTTTTTGCAAAAGGCTTCTAAATCTTCCACAATCTGACGTTGTGGCTGTTTTACCTTCATCTCGTCGTGTAAATCCTTGATATTGACCACAAAAAGGAAGATAAACGTCGGCAAATCGGGATGCGCTTTCTGGAACGTATCAACAATCCACTGTAAATACGCCGCGACTTCGCCTTCATCGTCGTGCCATTTGTCTTCCGTAATCCGAAAAACGGTCAGCACGTGCGAGTACGGAATTTTAGGAACACCCATTTCAATAAACGCCTCGACACTTTGCGTATTTGAGAGTTTAAAACGGTCTTGAATATAGGCTTTAAACTTCTTGCGACTTGCTATTGCATCCGCTTCAACAAAGGGCAACGGCTGAATTTTGATGCGTCGAAACGTGTCTTCTTCGTAAGGAAAATGAACGGATTTGTCCAATTCCAATGATTCCGCATCCATGATTTCATACGCAATACGCGACGCCAAGCTGTGCGGCATTTCGGACGGACAACCACTTAGGAAATAAAATTGGAAAGGCTGTTTGGCTTCTTTTTTCTCTTCAAACGTGCGTTTGAATTTCCGAATTGGCACTTTACGGTCGCAATTGACCATTTGTAAGACGCCTAATTCAGCGTCTTTGTCAATCGGCAAGGCGTGAATGGTTTTTTCTAAATCGGTCGTGGTGTTATTTTGTTGCCATTCCTCTAAAAGTGCGGAAATTCGTTTAGTGATTCTATTCAATTCCACAGTTTCATCGGTCTTTGAAATAACACCTTCAAGACTGTCTCTATTCAAAGCCGACAATTGTTGATTGAGTTGCGTAATATCATTGCGAGACACGTTATCACCTGCTGAAAGAGATTCAGCAAACAACTGTAAGGCTTCTTTGGGCTTTGCCTCACTGACTAAATGACGTATCTTTTCTCTTGGGTTCATATTTTGTTCAAAGTGGTATTTCTACGAAAAAATGTATGGACAAATGTATATTAAACGCTTGAAATAACCACTAAACATCTGCAAAATATTCCTTACAGTAAATAGGCTGTGCATTTCTTACGCACTGTTTTCTCGCTATGCTTGAAAGGCGTGCGAGAGAGGATTTTTGGGGGCAACGTTGTTTTTTTGTTAAAAAATCGAAGATTTTTTAACAAAAAAACAACCTCGCCCCGATAGATTTCTTCAAAGGGCGTCCTTTGAGCGAAGCGAAAAACAGCCCGTCGTAAGTCTAAAAATATATAAAACGCACTACTGTGGACTCTGTGTGAAATAAAAAAATAACAAGATGGCAACATTCAACTACAAAACAATTGAGCGCGTAACGGCGCAAGTATGCGAAAATTCAGTGCCTATCATCGCGCATTCGCAGAAAGAACAAGAGGAAGCACTTCACAAATTTAGAACTTTTATTGAGTCCGACATACGACTGCGGGCCTCAATCGGCTCACGTAGCAGTGCCAAAAATACGTGGTCAAAATTTTTATCCATCTATTTGTCCAACTACGATTATCAATTTCCCTCAATTCCGCACATTCAATTCGACACATTAGACAGATTAGTGATGTTTGAAGACCATTTCAAAAAAGCCTGTCCGATTGATTACACGACTTTTCCGTTGGTTATAAACGAAATGTTTAAATTGCACGAGATTGAACAGGCCGACAAAAAGAAAAAGCAGAAGATGCGTGACCTCAAAACCCAAGGCATTCTCGCAAAGCTCAATGAAATTGCCAAAGAAGATGGGTTTAAATTTCATGCTGAACAAATCCCGACGCGGGTAAAATTGACGATAGAATTGCCCGAAAATAAATTGTTAAAAATTGATATACCTTTTTCAAATTTTCAAGAAGTGATGCAGAAAGTACGCATTTTTATCCAAAATAGTAGAAAAATGGCAGAAACTGGTATTTCTTTTACCGTTGAGAAGGGGAAAAGACCGTGAAATGGCCTTGGAATCATCAAAATACTGAGGGGGTCTTAATTTTAAAAAATCTTAAAGAAATACTAAAATGGGCTACGATTATCTGCCAACAGTTACAAAAAAGGCGATTTGTCGAAAGATATTTAACACGCCGCCTTCGCCGAATTTCAACGCAAACACGGCGGAGAAGCAAGTAGATGTATTAACAAAAATAGTAAAAGCATTGGAATTGGTACAGTTAGAGAATGTTCCCTACGTGATTGACGATAGTTTTACAACTAAAATTGTCATCTTTATTCGCCTTTCTGAAACAGTCCGTTTAGAGGTAAATGTACCTTATAGTAATTATCAAATTGTGTTGCAAAACACGCAAGCTGCTATTAAAGCAATTAGAGAATTTGCAGATAAAGGTATTGCCATTAATGTACGTACTTCGGGAGCAACAACACCTTTTTATAAATGGAAAATACCAAATCAATGATTTTAATACAATTGAATTAATAAAGGGTATGATTTCAATTTAATGTAGTCTTGTTTTACAACTAATATCAACCAAAGCAGGTCGTCATTGCGAGGCACGAAGCAATCTTTAAGGTTTTGCAGTCTGCTGAAACACGAAAGATTG
>JAYSRS010000220.1:0-15875 GCA_043720935.1 Saprospiraceae bacterium | reverse complement strand
TGTCGGTTAGATTCCATCTTAGGAAGATTCCTTCAATCTTCCTAAGATATACAAAATTCAAAACCCGACATCATTAATATGAAGGACTACTAAGTTTAAAACCTAATTTATTGAGAAATTGATGAATTTCTTAATCAAAGTATCTAAATTTGCTAAAAATTAAACGACTTATGGCAAGAGACTTATTTCATTACAACGTCAGAGAAGCACTTGAAAAAGAAAGATGACGCATTACAAACGACCCGCTTAGAATTCCGATAGATGGAAGCCATTTAGAGATTAATTTGGCAGCAGAAATGGTTTTCGGTGCGGAGCGTGGCGGCGTAGAAATTGCCGTTGAAGTCAAGAGTTTTTTGAACAAATCATTTATGAATAATTTTCACGAAGCGATGGGCCAATACCTTGACTATCGAAGTGCTTTGGAAGATTTTGAGCCTAATCGCCTTGTTTATCTAGCAATACCCCTTTCAGCACGCAATCATTATTTGTTTCAAGGGCGTTTTATTCAAAAACGATTGCGTGAAGAATCTGTAAAATTGATTATTTTTGACCCGTTACAAAATTTAATAATTGAATGGATAGAGTAAAAAAATACCGCACGATACTTCAAGAAGTGCTAAAAAATTATGCTGCCGATGAACTCAATCAAAAGCATAAGCCTGATGATATGCAAATGCGCCTTATTATGGATATTGAAAATGACCATTATCAAGCCTTATACGCAGGTTGGCGCAATGACCAACAAATATTTTCCGTCGTGTTTCATTTTGACATTATTGACAGTAAAATATGGATACAGCGTAATATCTCTGATTACGATATTGTTGAGGACATTGAACAAAAAGGCGTTCCTAAATCAGACATTGTTTTAGCCTTTCATGCACCCAAAATGCGCCCTTTTATGGAATACGCTACTGCCTGACGCTTCTCTGTATTTTACGCACAAACGCTTGATTATCAACGGATAATCAAGCGTTTGTAAGTTTAGAGAACCCCCTCAGTATAAGCGGCATTTTATTAATAGAAAAATAAAAAAATTAGACATAAAAAGAATAACTGTCTGACAATCAAGCATTTATACTGAAGTGAAAGTTGTTTTCAGCAATTTCCGCTTTGGGATTTAAAGTTGCGGCGTAGCTGCAAAATCTCGGTAATGTTAAGCTCAAAGTCCAATTTCTTGTGCGGTGTAACCGCAAAACCGCCTGTTTCGCGGTTACACCGCGTAGAAAAGTTGTTGACTGCTTGAGTATTACCGAGATTTGGCAGCTACGCCGCCGTGAAAAAGCCAAAGCGGAAATTACTGGTGGTTTTCAGATTTTTATCTTGTTTCGATTGCTTCCATCTTTAGATGAAGGATAAAAAAGCAAGACATCTTTATCGGCTTTAGCCAAATCTAGTTAAAATTTGGCTAAAGCCGAGATATTTGCTTATCCCTTGTCCAACCAAAGATGTTGGCAAATGAAACAAATCTGAAAACCACTTTCACTTTAGTATAACATCTAGAAATAGCTGTAAAATTTAAAAATCGCACCAATGTCCATACTCAACAACCGCCTATCCGAAGCCGAATTCGCCCGTAATTTTTCGGACATTCATCCCCCTTTCAGCACAGCCGACGGCGCACTTGTCGAGGCGAATCGTTGCTTGTTTTGCTACGACGCCCCGTGCATGAAAAGCTGCCCGACGGGTATTGATGTGCCGATGTTTATCCGTCAAATCACGACCGATAACGTGAAAGGTTCAGCCAAAACGATATTCGATGCCAATATTATGGGCGCGGGTTGCAGCCGTGTTTGCCCTGTCGAAAAACTCTGCGAAGGGGCGTGTGTTTTTAATTTAATGCACGAAAAACCCATCGAAATTGCCCGTTTGCAGCGTTATTCGACCGAAAAAGCGATAAAAGAACAATGGCATTTGTATGACCGCAAGCCCTCAACGGGTCGAAAAGTAGCGGTCGTTGGGGCTGGCCCAGCGGGTTTGGCGTGCGCGCATGCCCTTTCGCGGGAAGGCGTGGACGTGACGATTTTTGAAAAAGAAGCGAAAGGCGGCGGCTTAATGACCTATGGTGTGGCGGCGTATAAAGTGACGCCCGAGTTTTGCGAAGCAGAAGTCAATTGGATTACGTCGGTCGGTGGCATTGACATAAAATACAATACAACGCTTGGAAAAGACGTGTTTTTAGACGATTTGCAACGCGATTTTGACGCTGTTTTTCTAGGCATTGGCGTCGGTGTGGCCCGTTCATTGGGCGTTGCGGGTGAAGATTTGGACGGGGTAGTGGATGCGATTCAGTTCATTTATGACCTTCGGACGCACCCCCTCAGTAAAATTGCCGTTGGCGACAAAGTGGCGGTTATTGGCTTGGGCATGACGGCAATTGACGCCGCAACGCAATCAAAACGCCTCGGTGCATCGGAAGTAACAATTGTTTACCGAAGGACGGAAAATGAGAAACCTTGCACCGATGCGGAGGTGGATATTGCCCGTTTGGATGGTTGTCAATTCGTTTTTTTGGCGTCGCCAAAAGAAATAAAAGGCGAGAATGGCCGCGTTAAAACATTGATTTGCAATAAGATGCAACTCGGCGAACCCGATGCCTCGGGCAGACGTGCGCCTGTCGAAACGGGCGAAACTTTAAGCCTTGATGTGGATATGGTGATTAAAGCGGCGGGCCAAATGCCGTTTGAGGGTTTGATTAAATCGGCTAATTTGACGAATAATTACGGTAAAATTAGCATTGCTAACGATGGGTCAACCAATCGCGTAGGTGTCTTTTCGGGCGGTGATTGCGTGAATGGGGGAAAGGAGGTTGTGGATGCCGTGCAAGCAGGGAAAGATGGGGCAAAAGGAATTTTGGCGTTTTTACAATTGGCTTAATCTGTTTGAATAGCCGTTTTACACAACAACGTATAGCCTCAAAGTCGGTACAGCGCAAGCGAAGTTTGTGAAGCAATAAATAGAATGCTCGCTAAAAAGAAATGTCGGCGTAACTGTGAGTTACGCCGACATTTTTTTTCGGAATTATCGGCTTTATGGTACAAAAGCATTTTTAATTCAACGTTCGGGGAACTTTTAAAGTTCCCCGAACGTGCGCCGTACCATAAAGCCGATAATTCCGTTTTTTTTAGTGAGCATTCTGTTCAATCATCAATTTGGCTTGGTAAAAGGCAGAATAGATAGCGTGAAGGTCATTGGTTTGCGTGGCATCATAAGTAGTACTCAAAGTATAGGTATTGTCGTGCAACACAAGAAATTGCCACAAGGCCCCGATGACAAAACAACCTAAAATAGGTTTTTCATCAGCATTATGGGCTTGTGCAGCGACCATCGCAGCTAAAACTTGTCCCAAAGGTTCGTCGGCGCGTTTGGAGGGTTTGTATTCATGGATGAAGAAATAAGGACGCAGAGGGTCTTCCTGCCCAGTGGCTATCATCACTTCGGGTCTGCCTTGTAGCACAATGCCATTGACGACTGCCGATAGATTGCGTTGACTGAATATATTGTAATTCTTACCATGCAAATCAACCAGTTCAACAATCTGGGCAATGAATTGAAACTTTAATTCATCTTCATTCCAGTTGCGGTAAAAGCGTTCAAGCAAAGCCCGTTTGGCTTCCATGAATTGCACTTGATGGGCATTGGGTGGATGAACGGCAGCGAGCCAGTCTTTTAGAAAAGGGGTGGCAGGAACTTGCTGAATATTAAAAGTTAGACGCACTTCTTGGGTTGTCCAATCATCAAATGATTTGTTTCTTTTTGCCATGATTAATTCTATTTTGATGCAAATGTACGTGTTTTTTAAATTTTAGCATCCATCTATTGAACCCTCAAAAATACTGAGGGGTCCCTTTTTCAAATTATCAATCTCTTAGGGCAACAAGTTTTGACGGGCAAAACCGCGCAACGGCTCGATGTGTCGGCTTTGCCGCAAGGGACTTATGTCTTGAAAGTAGGGACGGAAGTAGCAAAATTCGTGAAGCAATAAAATAAACTTCTTTTAGTAAATGAAACAAGCCGCCTCGCATACACGTGGGGCGGCTTGTTTTTTATCAAAATACTTCTAAATATCCTATAAATCAGTAGGATTGCATGAATAATAAATCATTACATCAATTGTGTATGAATAATCTCTTTCATTTTTCTCAAAATCATAATCACTTGTTGGGCTTCTTCTATTTTCACGGAATTGTAGGGCTGGCTAATAACGTATTCATTGCCGACTAAAATGGAGAAAAACCAGAAACGCCCTTGAACATAACAGCCATACATAGGCTTGTCATTGTTATTTTTGGCTTGGCTAATCAACATACCGCCCAACATTTGACCAATCGGGTCGCCCGAATATTTTTTCTCACGCTTATACTCGTGGAGAAAGAAATAGGGGGTTTCAATCATTTCGCCAATGCCTTTGGAAAGCAACATATCCGCTTTACACAGCAAGTTATAATTGCCAATTTCGATGCTCATTTCTCTGTCATAATAGGTGCGAATAGGATTATCGTACCGTGCTAACAATATGACGATACTGATAAAACTCATTTTGAGTTCTTCTTCATTCCAAGCATCTGCATTTTCTATAAGTTTTACTTGAACCTCATTGAGTAAGGTGCTGTCAAAATCATTTAATTCACCCGTTGCGGACAACCATTCAGCCATTAAAGGTGTGTCTTTATAGAGTCGGGTTAAGCCAAATGCCCGAACCAATGTCGGCTCTAATAAATCCAGTTTATTTATTTTTGCTTTTGCCATAATGAATTCAATTTTATGCAAAGGTACGTATTTTTCGATAAACCCTATAAAACAGTTTTAACGCCTCAAAAAAGCTGCCTTGTTGCTTAAAATCACATAACAATCCCTACGAAGCGGCACGCGATGAATTGAAACAAAAAAGCCCTTATGTCAAAACCGTTTTCATCAACTGCCCCCTCAGTATCACCACCAAACGCGATACCAAAGGACTCTATCGCCGTGCCTTGTTGCCCACCGAACACCCCGACTATATCGGACATTTCACAGGCATCAGCGACCCTTTCGAGCCGCCCGAAGACGCTGATTTGATACTGCATACAGGTGAGCAAACGATTGACGAATCGGTAGAAACATTGGTTGGATTTGTGCTAAATCATGTTGCATAGTCATAAGTAAGGGCAAATTTAAGCAATTATTAATTTTAGAAAGCGGTGTTATTTTTAGTCATTTATGGAAGCCGATGTTTTGTAGCTTTGCCGAAAATTTCATTAAAAATAGAAGATGCCGAATCCAGAATTACTCACGATTGAAAACCTGCTCGCCGAGCAAGGCTACATCAGCGAACCAAGCCTCGTACTGTCCATTTTTTTGGCCATGAAACTCCAAAAACCGTTACTTATCGAAGGCCCTGCGGGTGTCGGCAAGACTGAAATTGCGAAAGTCATGGCGCGTTTTCTCGATACAGATTTAATCCGTTTGCAATGTTACGAAGGACTTGACGCCAGTCACGCGCTCTACGAATGGAACTATCAGCAACAATTGTTGCACTTGAAAGTGAGCGAAAGAGACCCCTCAGTATCCAAAGAAAAAATTGAAGAAGAACTGTTTTCTACGCGTTTTTTACTTAAAAGACCGCTTTTGCAAGCCATTTCCCAAGCAAAATCGCCTGTTTTGTTGATTGATGAAATTGACCGTGCCGACGAAGAATTTGAGAGTTTTCTACTTGAAGTCTTATCTGATTGGCAAATCACGATTCCCGAAATTGGCACTGTCAAAGCAACGGCAATCCCGCACGTTATCGTCACGGGCAATCGCACCCGCGAACTGTCCGAAGCCTTGCGTCGTCGTTGCCTTTACCTCTACATTGGCTACCCCGATTTTGAGAAAGAATTACAAATTGTCCGTTCAAAAGTACCCGAAATTGACGCCCGATTGGGTCGTCAAATCTGCGCTTTTATGGCCGAATTGCGCCAAATGAAACTAGAAAAAACGCCTGGGATTGCCGAAACGTTGGATTGGGCGAAAGCCTTATCGGCTTTGCATTTTGATTATTTGGACAAAACAATCGTCGAACAAACCTTGGGCGTTGTGCTGAAAGATTGGCAAGATGTGCGGCACGTTCAAATGTCGTTGAGCGCGTTATTTGAAAAAACGGGGGCGATTTCTAAGTTTGATAATTTGTAATCTTGCACGACATGGGCCACTGATTGAACGGATTGGATGGATTTACGCTGATTTATTGTCATTCAGGAGGAAACTAAAAATCAGTGTAAATTAGTCGAGTCAGCCCAATCAGTGGCCCATGATGTCGCACAAGATTGACGCACCTTTAAAGCCTTTACGCTATGAAATACCTTTATTACGCTCTTTTTTTATTGCCAAATGTGTTGTTAGCACAAATCAATGACACCGCTAAAATCTTGCCTTCGGCAGAAATAACCGCCGTTCGTTTGAATCGCTACGCCGTCGGGCAGCAGCAAATAGCGATTGATTCGGCGGATTTAAAAACCTTCTCCTTTCAAAATATCGGCGATGTGTTGCAAAATTTGACCCCCCTCAGTATAAAAGCCTACGGAACGGGTTTGTCAACCGCAACGAGTCGTGGGACGGGTAGCCGACATACCGCTTTGGTTTGGAATGGGTTAAATATTCAAAATAGTTTAATTGGTTTGTCCGATTTGTCGGCCTTGGAAGTAGGTGCGGTGGACAAAATGTACGTGAAGTTTGGGGGGAGTTCCGCGCTCTTTGGTTCGGGGGCAATCGGCGGGGCGATATTTTTAGAAAATACTTTGGAAAATACGCGGGGCGTGCATGGAAACGTGGGCGCGAATGTAGGTAGTTTTGGCCTTTTTGGTCAAAATGTGCAGTTAAAAATGGGCAATGAAAAGGTCGCAGGGCAAGTCCGATTGAGCTGTCAAAAAGCCGTCAATGACTTTGAATTTAGGAACGTTGCGGAATTGGGGAAGCCCATAAAACGCGCTCAAAATGCCGCTTTTGAGCAATCAAATTTGACCAATTCCTTGTTATTCAATTTAGGCAAAAACCGTTTTTTGAAAATAAACAATTGGCTGTCAACGATTTACAGACAGATTCCGCCGACCATGACGAGCCGCGTTGATTCTGCCCGACAAAATGAACGGGCCTTTCGCAGCGTCGCCGAATTTTCGACACCCCTCAGTAAGAAGATTGCTTCGTGCCGCGCAATGACGATTTTAAAGGCTCGATTAGGCTTTTTTGACGAAAAACTAAACTATGAAAGTGATGTTATAAAAAATAGTCAAAATGGCGTCCGAACCCTTATTGCGGAAGTAGAAACGGCCACGCATTTCGACGGAAAAAACGCGTTGAGATTGGGATTTAATTTTACAAAAAACGAAACGCACAGCAGTAATTTAGGCGATATCCAACATCAAAGACAGCGTTTTGCGGTGTTCGCTTCGCAAATTTTTGAACTAAAAAAGACGAAATTTGCCGCTAATATCCGTCAAGAAGTCGTTGACAATCAATTAGTTCCGTTCGTTTTTAGTCTAGGTTTTGAACGCCAACTCAAAACTCAAAACTCTTTGTCATTCAGAAGGAACAAAACTCAAAACTCTTTGTCATTCAGAAGGAACAAAACTCAAAACTTACTGAGGGGGTCTTTTTCCAGAAACTACAATTTACCCGCTTTAAACGATTTGTATTGGAACGTTTTGGGCAATCCCAATTTAGTAGCCGAACGTGGTTTTAGTGGTGAGTTAGGCATTGATTTTTTGAAAAAAACGGGCGTTTCTGAAACAAGTTTAGGCTTTACAGTATTTGCTTTGCAGACCAATAATTGGATTCAATGGACGCCGCAAGCGGGTTCATTGTGGCAGCCTTCCAACTTAAAAATGGTCTTTTCTCGGGGCGTTGAAATGGTCGCAAAATACCAATTTATGGTCAACAAAATCGTCGTAAAAACGCATTTTAACTACCAATTGAGCCGCGCTACTGAGGGGGGAGATAATTCAGATTTACAGTTGCTTTATACGCCAATTCATTCAGGTTCAATGGGTTGTAAAGTTGTTTATCAAAATTTTTACGTCAATTATTATCAAAACGCATCAAGTCAACGGCGCATGGTGGGCGATTTTACAAAGCCGTTTACGTTGGCTAATACGGCGATGGGTTATGCTTTTTCGATTCACAAATGCCGTTTAAATACGGCTTTGAATGTGTCTAATATTTGGCATACGGATTATCAAGTTATTCGATATTATGCACAACCACGCCGCCGTTTTGATGTGCAATTAAATCTTGTATTCTAAATTGTATCACGAACTTCAGTCCGTGAATATCGCACAACGCTCAAAATTAAAAAATCACGGACTTCAGTCCGTGATACAATTAAAACAATGGACAATAACCTTTTCAATTACACCCTTCGCCTTGCCGATAACGCCTTGATTTTGGGCCATCGCCTATCAGAATGGTGCGGTCATGCGCCGATTTTGGAGCAAGATATTGCGCTTTCCAATATTGCGTTGGACTTGATTGGGCAAGCCCGAAGCCTTTATCAGTACGCCGCCGTTGTCGAAAACCGAGGCCACACGGAGGACGATTTGGCGTATCTACGTGATGTTTGGGATTTTTCAAATTGCCTTTTGGTCGAGCAGCCGAACGGCGATTTTGCGACGACAATTGTCCGTCAATTTTTATTTTCCGCTTATGCCTTGCCTATGTATCAAAAATTGGCGAAAAGCAGTGATGACACCCTGCGCGGTGTCGCTGAAAAAGCGGTAAAAGAAGTGGCTTATCACCTCCGTTGGTCGAGCGAATGGACAATTCGCTTAGGTGATGGAACGCCCGAAAGCACGCAGCGTACTCAATTGGCTATCAATCAGTTATGGCCTTTTACGGGTGAGTTGATGGCGGCGGATGACCTTGAAAATTGGGCAAATACTGAGGGGGTCGGTGTGGATTTGGAAGCGGTAAAAAGGGTGTTTGATAAGACCGTTGACACTGTTTTAGCGGAAGCAAATGTGGAAAAACCGTCGTCAAATTGGATGCAATCGGGCGGCAAAACGGGGCAACATTCGGAATATTTGGGCTATATTTTGGCCGATATGCAGTTTTTGCAAAGGGCTTATCCTAACTCGACATGGTAGATTTAATTCAAATATCAACCTTTTCAATTGTCAGAAAATCGGGCATCAAATGGTCAAAATCGTTATCTGTCGTCAATAAAGTAGCTTCATAGACATGAGTTGTTGCGGCAATCCAAAGGTCATTTTTACCCATGTTGCGTGCTGTAAAAGTCGAAATTAAAGTAGGATGCCGTCCTTGACTGAACGCGTCAATTTCAGCGTAAGCGTCGGCAAGTTGTCGCCCTGCAATGTCAATGGTAGGAATTATTTTTAAATATATTTCTAATCTTTCTCTTTTAGCAACACCCCACTTATTTTTAAGAGAAAATGCAAGCGATTCGCCCAAAGATGCGAAAGAAATAATACCTTGATTAGCACTAAAAATACCCTTTTTTTCTATTAAATCAATAGCTTTTGGGTTTTCTCTAACCAAGTGAATAAGTATGTTTGAATCTAAAATATACGTCATTTAGTTAAGTCATTTTTAAGATTTTCATCATAAGGGCCATGTATTTCTCGCCATGCGTCTTGAAGATTTTTTATATGTTCCCAAGTTAATTTATTGCGCTCAATAATTTCGGCGCGGTTGGTTTTAATATCGTCGTAAAGAGACCTATTATAGTCATCTAACCCTAGTTTTTCGCACATTTCTCTTTTGGAAGCAGCGATTTTTTCAGGCGTTTGTTGTGCCAACAAAGAAGCAAGTGTTGGTTTCGCAACACCCGTTATTGTCCTTTTTGACCGTCTATTTTTAGCTTTTACGCCAACTACTTTATTCATTTTATTTTCAATTTATGGGTAAAAATAAGTCTTTTATTCAAAAAATGAAATAAAATTGCAAAAAATAACGCTAAAAACGTTGTCATTGCGAGGCACGAAGCAATCTTACTGAGGGGCCTCTTTCAAAGATTTACAATTAAAAAATAAATAATTTTATGAATAAACTAACGCATTTAGACGCCGACAACAACCCTTCGATGGTGGATGTAGGCGAAAAAAAAATAACAAAACGGACAGCAAAAGCCCGCGCAATTGTCATATTAAACGAAGACATTTTGCAGCATCTGGAAGGCGGTGAGATTCGGACAAAAAAAGGCGCGGTTTTCCAAACGGCGGTCATTGCAGGTGTGATGGCGTCCAAAAAAACGGGTGATTTGATTCCTTTGTGCCATCCTTTGGGCTTGGAAAACTGTCAAATTGACATTTTTTTGAACGAAAAACGTGAAGTTGTCGTAGATTGCACGGCGAGTTTGACGGCTAAAACGGGTGTCGAAATGGAGGCTTTGACGGGTGCGTCAGTTGCCGCTTTAACGATATATGATATGTGCAAAGCGATGTCGCACGATATTGTCATAAAAGAAATAAAACTAATGGAAAAAACGGGTGGAAAAAGAGATTTTAAACGTGTTAGTTATGAGTAAATTTTATCCTTTGAAAATAAAAGATATTCGTCGAGAAACGGATGAATGCGTCTCAATTGCTTTCGATGTGCCGAGCGATTTACAGGCGATTTTTGCTTATAAATCGGGTCAATACCTTACTGTGCGTAGCAAAATTGACGAAAACACAGTACGGCGTTCGTACTCAATTTGCAGTTCTCCGCTTGACAATGAATGGCGTGTGGCGGTTAAAAAAGTCGAAAATGGCGTCTTTTCTACCTTTGCAAACACGCATCTGAAACGTGGTGATACACTTGATGTTATGCCGCCGTCTGGTCATTTTGTGGCCAATAATCTTGATAATTTAGCCACTGATTCAACGGTTGAAAATTACGTTTTTTTTGCGGCGGGTTCAGGCATAACGCCTGTCATTTCGCACATCAAAACGCTGCTACGTAGTCATAGAAATAGTAATTGCACCTTGATTTATGGCAACAAACGCACGTCGAGTATTGTGTTCAGAGAAGACATTGAAGCATTAAAAAATCAGTTTATGTCAAGGTTGCGCGTGGTGCATATTTTGAGCCGCGAACGCACTGATGTTGATTTACTGCATGGTCGTTTAGATGAAGAAAAAACCGCTTTACTTTTTGAAAAAATGCCCGATATACTGAGGGGGTCTCATTTTTTTATTTGCGGGCCAGAAGCCATGACTTTGAGCATTAAATCTGTTTTAATTAATAAAAATATTAATGCTCAAAACATTCATTTTGAATTATTTGGAACAAATTTAAGCCGTAAAAAATCAGATTCGCCAACGAAGAAAACGGCTGAAATACCGACATCAATTGCTACAATTAAGCTCGACGGCATGACATTTGATGTGCCAATTTTTAATGAAAATTCGGTGTTAGATGCAGCCATGGAGGCAGGTGCAGACTTGCCTTATGCGTGTAAAGGTGGCGTTTGTTGCACTTGTCGGGCCAAATTAATAGAAGGAAAAATCGAGATGGCCGTCAATTATTCGCTGACGGAAGAAGAAGTCAACAACGGTTTTATTCTAACGTGTCAAGCTGTGCCGTTGACGGAACGCATTGTGGTTGATTTTGATGTTAAATAGTTTGTATCACGGACTTCAGTCCGTGATTTACTCTTTTTTAAAATTTAAACATTCACGGACTGAAGTCCGTGATACCTTATTCTCAACATGATTTCAGTCGAAGAAGCCGACAAAATTATCCTGAAAACGGCGCAAAAACCTCAAAATACTGAGGGGGTCAGTTTATCAAAAACGATTGGTAGAATTCTCGCCGAAGACATCGCCGCTGACCGCGATTTCCCACCTTTCGACCGCGTGACGATGGATGGCATTGCGATTGATTACATCGCTTTTGAAGCCCATCAACGCCGTTTTTTTATTGAAAACATCCAAGCCGCAGGGCAAAAGAGTTTGATTTTAAAACATTCCAATCATTGTATGGAAGTTATGACGGGCGCGGTTCTGCCCAATGGTTGCGATACAGTCATACGCTATGAAGATGTAAAAATAGAAAATGGTTTTGCCGAAATTCAGATACAATACGTTGATTTTGAACAGAATACGCATAAAAAAGGCAGCGATAGAAAAGCAGGTGATATTTTAATCGGAAAAGGAACACGCTTAGCGGCGGCTGAAATTGGCACGGCGGCAACGGTTGGAAAGACCATCTTGCAAGTTGTCAAACAGCCAAAAGTGGCCATTATTTCAACGGGCAATGAGTTGGTAGAAATTGACGAAACGCCCAATGACCATCAAATTCGCCGTTCAAATGTCTATGCCTTGGCCGCTTTGTTGGCTGATAAATTCAAGATTGAAGCGAATTTGTTTCATTTTAACGATGACGAAGCCGAAATTAGGGAGGGGATCAAAAATATTTTGGGGGGACATGATTTGGTGATTTTAAGCGGTGCGGTATCGGAAGGAAAATATGATTTTGTACCTAAATCATTGGCAATCAATAAAGTACACTGTCTTTTTCATAAAGTATCTCAACGTCCTGGGAAGCCGTTGTGGTTTGGTCAGCGTGTTAATCAGCAGGGCGAGAAAGCCGTTGTGTTTGGTTTGCCTGGCAATCCTGTTTCGACGTTTATGTGCGCTTGTCGGTACGTTTTGCCTTGGATTGAACAGTTTTTGATGGGGAAAAATAGTCCTACGCAATACGCAATGCTCGCCGAAGACCTTGTTTTTAAACCCAATTTAACCTATTTTTTGCAAGTAAAAATAGAAAATAGAAACGGTATTTTAACAGCAAAACCCGTCGCAGGAGGCGGTTCGGGCGATTTGGCAAATCTCAATGATGCGGATGGTTTTTTAGAGTTGCCCATTGAAAAAACAACGTTTTTTAAAGGAGAAACGTATAGATTTATTGGTTTTAGATGATTTTTTATTTATTTTAAAAGTATAAATATCAATGAAGGCTTTGACTTTTTATCCCATTTTTAATTGTTAATGGTCTCAAAAAAATTGCACATCTGAACCATAAAATGCAACTTTGCCAATGAAAAACAAAAAAAATTACTATGGAAAAGTCATTTCAAAAGCGCGAAAAGCGCAAATACGAGAAAAAACGTCTATTGACGCAAGACGAGTTATGGAAAATCATTATTCCAACTCTATGGATTCCTTTCGTTTATTTTTGCTTGGAAGATTGGGCGGATAAGATAGATTTTAGCCGAGAACCTGTGTTTTTGGATAAAGAACTCAAACGTTTGAAACCACGTGGGAAGGCTAAAAACCGCGCTGTTGATATTTTGATGCGGATATATTTGAAAAATGGCGAGAGTAAATGCTTCCTTTTGCACATCGAAGTGCAAGGTTATTATGACGAAAATTTTGAGAAAAGGGTTTTTGAATATTATTATCGTATTACAGATTTATTGCAAGAACCCATCGAAACACTTGCGATATTGATAGACGATGACCCTAATTGGCGGCCTAGTGAATATACGCAATCTTTGGGTCAAACAGCCTTAAATTTGAAGTTTCGCCTGTTCAAATTATTGGACAATCCGCCGCCTTACATTCACAAAGAAAACAACCCTTTTGCGATTGTTTTTGAGGTTGCGTGGTATGCTTTGAAGCAAAATATGCTTAAAAATGACGATGATTTGGCCATTTTGAAGTTTGGCCTGATTCGGCGTTTGTTGACACACGACATCGAGGAATCTGTTATTTATGACATGTTAGACTTCATAAATATCTACTTGCCCTTTGACAATTTGGAAAAAGAAACTAATTTTGACCTTGAAATTGATTTATTAATTGATAAAGATAGTGCTATGCCAACAATAGAAACTTATAGGGAAAGGCTTAGGGAACTGTACAAGGAAAAAGTGCAGGACGACGCGCGCAGAAATGCGCAAAAATTCGTTTGGGAAGAGTTCAAAGAGGAACGAGAGGAAATCAAAAAAGAACGCCGCGAATTGACCAAAATGCGTAAGCAAGATGCTAAAAAGCTTCAAGAAGCGACAGAAAAGCGTCAAGAAGAAGCGAAATTGCGTCAAGAAGAAGCGAAATTGCGTCAAGAAGAAGCGATTAAACACGCTGAAAAACTATTGACGATAGTGCTTAGGTTGCACAGCCACGGCTCGTCCATAGAAACAATTGCCGATATCGTCGCTGAACCTATAGCGGCAGTTCAAGCCCTTATTGACGCTCAAAATGTTTAAAGTTAGGTGCGTTAATCGGTGGTAGGTGCATATTGATTTTTTCTTCAAATGTAATGACCCCCTCAGTATTTTCAGCAAAAAGCCTTGTAAACAATTGTTTACAAGGCTTTTACGTCGTATTTTTAAATTATTTTGTCGTCAAAAATTCAATATTTTCATAAATATCGGCCAAAGAAATAGACACGCCGAGCGACCTTAATTCAATGCTTTTTGTCAAGTCTTTTTCAACTGTTTTATTCCATGTATTTGGTTTTTCTCTAAACCAAGATTCCACTTGTGAGCGATTTTGTTCAACCAAGATATATTCAAGAAATGACGGTAATTGTTCATACAACAGAAATTTATCGCCTCGGTCGAAACCGCGTGTGCTACGCGAAGCCACTTCAACAACTAGCAACGGATTGACAAGCAAATCTTCGCGTCCTTGCCAAAATTCAAGTTTTTCGCACACGACCAAAGCATCGGCATACACCGCACGATTTTCAGGCGCGATGTATATCTTTTGGTCGCTGCTCAAAATTCTAAATTTTTTAGGCAATGGCTTGACTGTGAGTTTTATCGCACATGAAATATTCATTGCGATTTCATTGTGGCGGGCTTTTGAACCTGGCATTTTGATGATTTTACCGTTTACAAATTCATGTTTTTCAACAGAGTGTTCCTCATGCGCGAGGTACTCAAGCAATGTGTAAACTTTTTCTTTCGGCTTTAAAAGCCTTGTTTCGGCGATGGCTGCGGCTGCTGACATTTCTTTAAATTTTTGACAAAAATAAACCTTTATTTTAAATTCCAGCATTTATTTTCACTTCCCTTCAACAATCACGACCTCTTTTTGAATAATCATGCCTTGCCGCCGAACAATCGGTTTTATGACTTCGGCAACGACCAGATTCTCAATTTTAGCCCCTGCGATACTCGCCTCGCAATCCGTTTGTGTTTCCGTGTAAGGCTCGCCCGAAGGGTTATGGATTTGGTAGCCCATTTCTTCAAAAATGGTGCGAATACGCTCAATAGGACGTAAAACAGGCGCGTTCTGCGTTGATTTTCGCTCAATATCAAACACTTGGTTGATGATGCGGAAGGTTCTTTCCAAAACGCACAATAATTTTGATTCAATCTAATTTTCCAAATAATCACCTATAAATGTACACCATTGTCAACTTTAATTCTACATTCATGCCACCAAAACAAAGCATATCCCGTCAGCTATTCGTTCACCGAAATATTGAGTAACAATTACAGAAATTCATTTCACAAACCACATTTTAGAACTTAAAAAATTCATTCACAGACAGATGAAAGTACCAATTTCAATTACCGTAAATGGTAAAGTGTATCACCACGAAGTCGAAGCCCGAGAGTTGCTCGTCTATCATCTCCGCGACAAAATGCGGCTGACGGGGACGCACATCGGCTGCGATACGTCGAGTTGCGGGGCATGTACCGTTCACGTTGACGGCGACGCGGTCAAATCTTGTACCGTCCTTGCGGTTCAATGCGACGGCTCAAGCATCACGACGATTGAAGGTGTAGCCGCCGCCGACGGCACGCTTTCCGCCCTTCAAGAAGGCTTTCGCCAAGAACATGGCTTGCAATGTGGCTATTGCACACCTGGCATGATTATGACCGCCGCCGACCTTTTGGCGCGCAACGCTAAACCGTCTGAACATGAGATTCGGGAAGCGATTGAAGGCAATTTCTGCCGTTGCAC
>JAYSRS010000219.1:0-5267 GCA_043720935.1 Saprospiraceae bacterium | reverse complement strand
AAAAAACGAACGAACAGAATCCCGAATCCGTTAGGATTCGCACATTTATAGATAAAACAACCGTGAAAGTTCCCCGAATCCGTTAGGATTCGCACGTTGAAAGTTCGGCGCATTCTGAACAAACGTGCGAATCCTAACGGATTCGGGATTCTGTTCGTTCGTTTTTTCCTATAAATGTGTAAATCCTACGGATTTATGAGGTCAAAAAACTTGTGGGTAATGGACAGGGTTAAAAACCTCGACGACGTTAGAAATTTTTAATTCTTGATTTTTAATTCTCTACTCTTTGCCCATCACGCTTTTTGCAGCACGGAACAAAATCGGCGGCGTCAAGTCCTTAATAAACTCCTTCGCACCTTGTTTTTTGTTGAATTTAGCCATTTCAGCGTCCACCGTATCGCCTTTACGCGTTTTAAAAAGCGTTGTGTGGTCTTCCAAACCTTGATTGACTTCATGTGCGGGGCGACCGTTTGAGAAATAATACAAGGCAATTGACTTGCGGCTGCGGTCAGGCGGACACGTCAACGGGTTCGGGAGGCCGTGATAGCTAAAATCCGTCGTTGAAAAGAGGGCCATTGTGCCAAAATCAGGCTTTACTTTCTTCACGCAATGCGTCATTTCGGTGTCCCACATCTCAAAATGTCCACCATATTCGTCTTTCCAGTCTTTGTTCAAATAGACCAAAACATTCAAGCGACGGTCGAGTTTTGTCAATTTATGCTTGTTAAAATCAGCGTGAATTTTCAAAAAGCCACCCGCTTTTGTTTGGTGATACCCCGCACCTTCCAAATACGGGTCAGGCATCAAAGTCTCGTCAATGCCCGTCAATTCTTGCAAAAACTGCAAAAAAGGCTCTGAATTGAGGTAATGTACGAAGGCTTTTGTCTTGTCGCCAAAACGCGTTTCGCCTTTTGAAGCAAGTTTCATCTCATTCGGCGTGTCATATTTGAGTGTCACGCCTTTGTCTAAGTCTTCAAATTCGTTGATAACGCCGTCGAGCATATCGCCGTCAAAAAATTCTTGAAAACTGATGTTCGGAAACGGGTCGTTGCCTTGATAAATGTCTTTGTAGCGTGCCGCTACAGCTTGCAAATCCGCAAATTTTGGATTTAAAAAGTTCATTTTATTCCTCTTTTTATAGTTTACCAAATAAATTGTATCACGGACTTCAGTCCGTGAGCGTCCTAAAATATCGCTAATTGTATAAAAAACGTTCTGATTTTAAACATTCACGGACTAAAGTCCGTGATACCGTCAAAAGCCGTATCGCTGATTGTCGTCTAAAATATGTCTAAACACCGCCTTTTGATGAGTCCCAAAAAAGTACGTCACGCCCAATTAAAGAAAATGTTGTCGCCAAGCGGCCCCCTCAGTATTAACGTTCGTTAAGCCATGTTTATAGCGAATTGACAGTTGAAAATACCCCAATTAACCGCCTTTCGTAGAAACCAAGGCCGATGTCTCGGACAATACGCCGCCGAATTGCGCCCGACCGCCAAAATATTTGCCCGTTTGAGCCATTAAGTTAAGGCTGAATACGCCTCAAATAATTGTTAGTGATGTTGTAAAAATAGCTATTTTCCTCATAATTTTTGTTTTTTATGTAAAAATACTGAGGGGGGTAAATTTTTCTCTTTATGCAAAACTAAGCGAGTTTTCGGACACTTTCACCCATTTTTTCAACTCAAAATCATACTGTTTCACCACCTTTGCAGGGTTGCCGATAACGACCGAGCAAGGCGGCACATCCTTCGTGACGACCGCACCCGCACCGACAACGGCATTGCGGCCAATGTGAACACCCGCCGTGATAATCGCCCCGCCGCCAATCCAAACGCCGTCTTCGACAACAATTTCTCTAACGGAAAAGCCTTGATGCACAATCGGTACTGAGGGGTCTTCAAAATCGTGATTCAGACCCGACATCAAGACGTTTTGTGCCAACAAAATATTATTGCCCAACGTAATCGGCCCCGTCAGTTTGCAACCAACGCCGACCAATACTTTTTCGCCCATAATCACGTCGCCGCAAGCGTTCGCGATTATCGAATAATCTTCGATAATAGAGTAAGGGCCGACGCTGAATTGCTTAAATGGAAACGTATCCAAGCGCACATTCCATCTAACAATTGCTTTTCTGCTCACTTTATGCACCAACGGATTGACCATATTCCGAATCCACCAACGCGGACGGTATTGATGCGGGGCTTGCAACGCCCATTGTGCGAGCGTTTTCAGCGTAGGCGACGATTTTATTTTATCTTTTAAACCCATTGAAAAAGCTGTTTTCTCTTTGTCAATATCATCATTGCGAGGCACGAAGCAATCTGCGAGATTTTGCAGACTGCTGAAACGAACAGATTGCTTCGTGCCTCGCAATGACAACAAAATACATTTTAAAGAACGTGTAAAATACTGAGAAGTCTATTTTAAAATCAAACAAACGCTTCCATCTGTTTTTTCTCCAAATGACCATCCACAATTTCCCAAAACTGACGCACTCTATCCCCCCAAGTATTTGAATTAGCTACTTTTACGCGTGCTTTAATTTTTTCATCTGAATAATCTTCAATCGCCACGTCAATCAATCGAACAAAATCATCGTGACTTTCGGCGATGTGAATCATAGGTTGAAAACTGCGAATATCGTCGCTAAAACTCGTCGCAATGCACGCTTTTCCACCTGCTAGATATTCATTAATTTTTAATGGATAAACCGAGCGTGACATTTGATTAATCAGCGACGGTAAAATCGCTACGTCCATAAATTTCAAATATTGCGGCACGTCTTGAATCCGCTTCGCACCCGTCAGTATCACATTAGGCATTTTGTCCAAGCCTTGCTCATAAATTTCGGGCGAATTAGCAGGGCCTACGAGCAATAATGTCTTGTCGGGATGCCCTTCGGCGATGCGTTTTAGTAGCGGATAATCAATTCTAACGGGGTCGAGATTGCCAACGAAACCGATGATTTTGCCCGTTATATGGGCGATTTCGGCGGGTTTTTCGTAATTTTTGTAGGCTAAATCCTTAAAAATCGAAATATCAACGGCATTGTGCAAGATGTGCGTTTCGGGCTGAATTTGGATAAATTTTTTCCACAAACCCGTCGAAGTGACGAGCGTAATATCTGCCGCCGCCGCCGCTTCATTTTCCAAACGAACACCGTGTTTAGCGACGTAAGGCTCGGTTGCAATGTCGTCAATGCACTGATAAATGCTCATTGCTGCGCCAAATTCGGGCGGTAAAACGGGGACAAAAAACGGGTCGAAACATGTCAAATAGATAAAATCTTTCAGTTGATGTTCGGTGATAATGCGCCGAATTGTCCGCAAAACGACTTGCCGATTGTAGCGGTACAAGGCGTGATAGAGGCCATTATTGGGCAAAAAATTGATGGGCAAAGTCGGCGAGGGCGTTGCCGCAATGAAATTTTTAGGGATTTCGGGCAAAGTTTCGTAGTGCGTTTTGCCGACAAAAATATTGGGCAATCGCTCGCGCAATTTGGGTTTTTCGCGTTCATCCCATATATCTTTTACCGAATAGGGGTGATTGACGTAAAAAACGCGGTGCGTCTTCGCCAATTCCTTGGCAAAGCTTAGAGACACCGACGAATAGGCGTTGTCCGTGCGAAACAATGTATTTAAAATAATGTCGTATTTCTTTCCCATCGCGTGTGTATGTTTTATAAATTTTGGTTTGCTATAAATTGTATTACGGACTTCAGTCCGTGATTTTATGAAATATTTACGGACTGAAGTCCGTAATACCGTTAATTTTTAATCACAAAAAGATTGTCATTACTGATATTTCCGTCCAAATCAATCCCTAATTCGAGAAACGAAAAACCCATTCCTTGCGTGTAAGCCCACTTGTATTTGCCCGTCATTTTTACGGCATAATCCTTTAATGTGACGATTTCTTCCAATTCGTCGTAGGTGTCGCTAGTAAGTTCTTTGGCCGAAATTGTATTAATCGCTCGAATAATATTTCGATGTTCAACGTCGGTTATTTGTTCAAAATCCTTGGTTTTCAAGACCTTAATTAACGACTCAATGAGGACATCAAAATCCTTTTTATTGATGTTAATCGTCGCTTTTTCAAAGCGTTTTCCTTTAAAATTGGCCAAAATGTCTTTACTCACAAAGTTTGTTTTACCCAATTCCATCAATTTGTCTTGATACAAAACGACGGAATCCAACTCCATCGAATCGGTCTGAATTTGTGCTTGTACTTGCTGTGGTTGTGCTTGTAATTGAGCGGATAATTCAATAACGCATACATTAAATGCAATAAAAATAAGGGCAATTTTTTTCATCCTAACTAATAAATTTCGGTTTGTTTAAAATGAGTTTGTTTGTAAATTCCAATTTCGGTTTTGTTTTTTTTGTCATTCAGAAAGAATCTCTATTGTGTAACAATTACACAGAGAATAGAGATTCTTTCTGAATGACAAAAAAGCCAAAGCAGAAATTGCTGTTGTTTGTAAATCGTGCAAAATTACTAACTGATAATCAATTAGTTATAAATAAAAATCGCCTAAATTCATTAAAAATAACGCTAAAATATATTTTAAAAAAAATAAAATCACATTTTATACCCCCTCAGTATTGAAGCTCATTTTTTTGTATTTAACGCCATAATTCCCTCAGTTTCCTCTTTTACGGATGCCGTTGTGCGGGTACAGCTACTGGTCGTTAATTGATTTCTAGTCACTGTTTTATAAGCATAAATAACGTAATTTTTATCCATTTCAAAAGAAAAACCACAAGATGCTGATTCCATAGCGGTTGTTATTTTTATGGTTTTAGCGCGCGTTTTTCCTTTAAAATGCCTTGAAACACGTATAGTTACGGTGCTTTCATTGTTTAATTTCGACTTTTTAATGCCGATAACTTTGGCTAGAAAAACGTGGTCTGCGACGGCCATATTTTCTTCAATGCTTTGTTGACGGCATTTGCAGGCAAAGGCATTGAGCTGAAAAACAGCTAAAAATAATGCTGTTAATAGTGTTGCTTTAAGTTTCATAAATCGTTTTTTTTATTTTAAATTTTCCGAAAATAACCCCTTCAGTAGTGCGTTTTATATATTTTAAGAATTAAATATTAATCGTAACTAATTGTCAACCTAACGCGGGTTTGAAACCCGCGTTAGGTTTTTCTTAAAATATATAAAACGTACTAAGTAGGTGAACTTAAATAATCGCTACTTTTCTTGTATGACTAACCCCAACCTTCAGGTTGGGGTTTTAAGCATCAGCAGACACT
>JAYSRS010000218.1:0-5272 GCA_043720935.1 Saprospiraceae bacterium | reverse complement strand
AGTAAGCCGAAGCGAGCATCCACCGTGCCGTTGAATTTAAGTTTTTCTTTTCCCGTAGGGCGTTCATTGCCGCATTTTCGGAATTTTTGGCTTGTGCTAATGTGTATAAGCGGTAAGCCTGCGTCAAATCGCGTCCGTTTTCGTCCCAACCATACCCCTCAGTATTTGGGTCGGTTGAGGCAGTCGGCGGCGTGGCTGTCCAACGTTTTGCGGCGTTTTGTTGGGCTTTTGTCCACCGTTCCAACATATTTGGCGGCAAGGCATAACCCGCATTTTTGGCTTCAATCAAGAAGTGACCGACGTAATTTGTTGCCCAGCTATTCGCAAAATCTTCGCCTTGCCAATAGCCAAAACCACCGTCGGCGGTCTGATACATTTTCAAGCGTTCAATTGCCGCACGGACGTTTGTGGACACTTGTTTCTTCGCATTATCGTCCAAATTCGTCAATTTTTCAACATAAAGCTGCGGAAAAGCCGCGCTCGTCGTCTGTTCGACGCAACCGTAAGGGTATTGCAAAAGGTATTGCAGACGGCTAGCAAAATCAATCGGCGGCATGGTTGAAATCTCCAAAGTCGCTTCATTAGTTCCGTTCGAGCCAATGCCCGTGTAAGGCAACGCGCCACTTTGACCCGCTTGAACAACCGCTTCTTTGACCGTCGTGACAATCGGATTTGGGTTTCTCACGTCAATCTCAATTTCCGCCGTTGAGCGTTCGCCGCCGCCTTCGGCAATCACTTGAAACTTCGCAATGCCGACGCCTTCGTTCACCACAATATCAAAATCCACCATTTTATCGGATGGTTTTTCAAACGTCACATTCCGCGTTTTTGACCCTTGAATTTGAATCAACCCCGAGTTTTCAACCACCGTTATCGTCGCATTTTTGATTTTATCGCTCATCGCAAACACATCAACGGGCAATTTCAAACGTTCATTCGGACTCAAAACTCTAGGCAGCGTAGCAATTACCATCAATGGTTTTTGCACTTTTGCCGTCATTTCACCGCTTCCGTAAGCCGAGCCACCGTCCGTTGCGACCACCATTGCGCGAACCGAACCGACGTAATTTGGCATCGTAAACGTATGCCGTTGCGTGCCGCCCGATGAGTAAAACGGGCCTAAATTCATCACCACGGGCTTGAAACGGTTGGCATTGAACGCGTTTTTACCTTTACCCGCTTTGTCGCCGCCGATTTGCAAAATCCGTTCGAGTTGACTGCCATACGCGCCCAAAACTTGGTCATACACATCGAAAGTTTGAACGCCCAAAGCCGCCCTTGCGTAGAAAGTCTCCCACGGATTCGGCGTTTTGAAATTTGTCAAATCCAACAAACCGTCGTCAACAATCGCAATTGTGTAAGCCATGGCACGACCGTTTTTCTCCTTGATTTCCACCGTCACTTTGTCTTCGGGTTTCAAGATTTCAGGCATTTTTACGATGGGTTCTAAGTGCGTTTTCGGGTCTTCGACGTTCACAGGGGCGACGCCAAACATCCGAATCGGCAAGTCATTTTTCACCGAATTGTGCGGCTGAACGAGCGTTACGAAGGCATAAACCGTCGGTGACATCTCGGAAGTCGCTTTGAATGTGTATTTTGTTAAGCCGCCTTTTGTCGGAATCCACTTCGATTCCAAGACTTTTGAGCCGTTTTCAATCGAAATCAAGGCTTTAGCCCCTTCGGGCGTCGGAATGTTCAACTCGACGGTTTCGCCAACGGCGTATTTTTCTTTATTGGCCGAAAAACTCAACGTCGCGGCGTTGTTGCGGCTCAAACCTGCTTGATCATTGTCGTCCCACGGGTAGCCACTGTAAAAAAAGTTGCCAGAGCTGTGGGTACTGAGGGGGTCTTTGACGTGAACAAAATAGCGGCCCCATTTGTCGGTTTTCACGTCAATTGACGCTGTGCCATCGGCATTCGTCGTCACTTTTTGAGCCGTCAACGGCTTCATGTTTTTCGCCGCCGTGAACTGCCCTTCGTCGTCTTCGCCTGTCTCCCACCACCAACGCCATTCAACGCGGTAAACGTTGACTTCAACCGAACGACCGCGCAACGGGTTGCCATTTTTATCCACCGCCAAAACGCTGATTTGATTGTTTTTACCAATGTCAAAACGGGGTTCGTTCTGCTTATTTTTCGGAATGCCGACGCCGACGTAGGTGTTAAACGGTGAATAATCCAACTCGCGGTAGCTACTTGAAAAGTCGCCGCTTGGTTCAAAAGCGCGAATTTTCAAGCCGATTTTCATTTTTCCTGCGGCATTCTGCGTTTTTGGTAAGGCGGCATTGAGTTTTCCTGCGCCATTGTCGTCAACGCTATTTTCAAAAATTACTGAGGGGTCGCCTTTGAAACTCTTGAACGGGTCATCAAATGCAAAATCTTTGTACTTCGGAAAAGCGGTTTTTGTTGGCACGAGCGTTGCGTCAATTTTGACTTTTGCGTTCCGTGCGGGTGCGCCGTGTAGCCAATTTATTTGCAAATTGCCTGTAATATTTTCGCCTGCGGCAATGTCTTTTTTATCAAAATCGAGGTTGATTTTCAAGCGATTAGGCTTAACGGTTTCGATTTTTACGGGTTGTGTGAAGGTCGCGCCGCCTGCTTTTATGTCGGCACGCCATGTGCCTGTCGGGGCGTCGGGGCGTGTAGCAACGCGAAACGGATAGATATTTTTGACATTTTCAACCGTCGTTGTCCGCAGTTGCAGCGTCCCTCGCGGGTCGTACAATTCCAAGGTGACGGGATAATCATCGGGCAATTTGTTGTCTTTGTCTTCCAACATAAAATTCAGATGCAACGAATCGCCTGGCCGCCAAACGCCGCGTTCGCCGTACAAAAAGCCTTTCAAGCCCTTTTGCGTTGTCTCTCCTGCGACGTCGAAGCGGCTCAAATTCAAGGCATTATTATCGCTCAAAGGCAAATACCCTTTCTGATTGCCGACCGTTGCGACCACCATCCACGCCTTGCCTTTGATGTCTTTGAGCATCGCCACGCCGTCGGTATTCGTAATCGCTGACGCAATGATTTGCTGTTGAAAATCATAGACATCGAGCTTTACCGAACCACGCGGCGAGGTTGTTTTCAAGTCTGAAACGGCGACAAAAATCGAATTATCGCCCCCTTTCTTAGCAATTATCCCCAAATCCGAAGCAAAAACGTTGCGCCGTGCGAAATGTTCGTTGTTGTAATAGGCGGATTTACAAGGGTTGCCACGGTTGTTGTAATCGTAATCGCCCGTTTCTTCGCCGCCGTTCCAATCATACCGCCACATTGTTTTTTGGTTCTCCCAATCTTCCCCCGCGTCTTCTTCCAAATCGGCGTTTTGAATCAGCGTCATGCCGTTCAAGTCGTCTTTTGAGGCCCCCTCAGTAGTACAGGTATAATTTGAGTAATTCCGTCTAAATCCAATGCGAACTTGATAAATCGCTGTCGGGTCTTGCTTGATTAAGGTCGCCAAATCCAAGCCGTAGCGCGTCCATTTTGTGGTCGAAGCATTGGCGTTTAGCCCTTTCAACTCGACGCGTTTTTGCGCGATGATGCGGCCCACGCGTTCCAAATTGTTCTGCCCTTCAAGGTCGTTCGATTGTAAGAATTGAAGGATGTTATTGTTAAATATTTTGACGATTTCAACGTCCACGTAATTCAAATTAATGGCTTCAAACGGAAAATTAAGTCCTTCCGAACTCGGCAAAATGACGCCGCGACCCACCAAACGGACTTCGGGCTTGATGTCCGAAAAAGTTAAATTGAACGTTTCGGGCTTGCTCAACACGTCGTTTTTATAGTTCCGAATGCCATTGCCGACGGTCAATCCGTGTTCGCCGACAATGCGCTCGGTCGGATAAACGAGGATGCTATTGCCATCAATCGCCGTCCGCATTTTGTCATAATTGTTGGTGAGGGTAATCAAACCACTCACGTCGCCCGATGTACTGAGGGGGTCTGAAAAATTGATTTTTATGTATTGTTCCGACTCCTGCACGACCCTAGCGGACATGGCCACAAAGCTGCCGATTGCGGGAATTTCGACCGTTTTTTCACCCTTTGTATCAATGTCCAAGGCACTGCCCGACCATGCTAAATTGACTTGCGAAGCCGATTGACCGCGTTGAATTTCCTTAACGTGATAGACGTGGTGTTGCCCATCGGGTGCGTGTATCCAATTGACTTTCAATGTGTTAGAGCCTTGTTTGGCCGACAGTATGCGCTCCACCAAAGCACCGTCAGCGCGGTCGGAAGTTGTTACGTCGCCTATTAGGTCTTGCTTCGACATATCGTTTTGATTGTCGGGGGCGATGCCGTCCACGTTGACCTCAAAGTACAATTCCCTTGCGCGGAAATCGAACTCAAAGGTCTCGGCATCCGACGGAACGGTTTTGAACAAACGCTTTAAGCGCACCGCCGCGACGTAGGTGTTGCCCGATTTGTAGCCGCCTTTGTCGGGCGTAAAACGGATGGTTTGCGGGTCTTCCCAAATTGCGTTGCCCGATACTGAGGGGGTGATATTGAACACACCCGACTCGACGGATTTCCCAATTTCATCCGCCCGCACAATCGGCGACGTAAAACGCACCCTTACCGCTTGGTCTTTTGCTACCGTCCCCGACGAGTAGGCATAGACAAAGGCCGCCATGTGTTGCGTCATTTTTTTAGCAGAAATTTGGCGTTTGCACGCGCCAAAAGCCAATGCACCGATAACCACAAGTACGAGGCGAACGAACAGAACATTAAGTTTCTTCATTATAAAAAAAGTGTAAAAAAAATGGTGAGCAATGATTGTTGAAAAGTGGTGTCCCTTTTTGCTGAAATCGGAGTGAAAGTTAAGGAGAGTTTTGGTAGCGGCAAGGGTTTTTGTGTTTTTTTTGAAAAAATATACAATTCTCTATTCTAATAAGTTGATTTACCTTCTTGTTTTAAGATTATATCCTTTGAATGCTCTAAAACACGCTTTTGCCGCCGTGATTGATACCTGTTGCGCCAAAATGATGTGGACAAGCGTAGCGAAACTCGGCTCGCGTGTCCACATCGTCGGAATGCCGTGCGTGTTTATAATACGTTGAAAATCAACATCTTGTGCTGCCAATATTTGACAAAAGGGTTCAAAATTCTCTTTACTAAAAGTTTGCATTCGTTGTTGTTTTTACAATCAAATTGGGTTCGATAGGGCACACATGCGCATTAGGAACGTTGAAAAAATAAAAGCGCATTTTACGGGCTGTTTCTCGCTTCGCTCGAAAGACGCCCTTTAAAGGTTTTTTCTAGGAGGCAGCTTGTT
>JAYSRS010000217.1:0-15956 GCA_043720935.1 Saprospiraceae bacterium | reverse complement strand
TTTTCCCGCACGCCTTTTTCGCGCAGCGAAAAACAGTGCGTATGAAAATACGCTTTTATTTATTTCACATTTCTAATCAGTGGGCTATGTATAGTAGTCTGTTAATTTAGCAGTGTTAAAAACGGTATCGGCTGCTTAAAACGCTGTTTTTTTAGTCAAGATACTGAGGGGTGCTTTTTTTACAAGAAAATTGAACGCCCAAAGTCTATTTTTTATCTCAAATTTAAAAAAATCCCCAACGTTTACTGTTAAATCAATAAAATAAGTAATTTTGAGGAATCAAATTCGTTAAAGTCGCACTATTCAATTTACAAATTATGAACAATTGCACGCTATTTCTCCTATTGCTGGGCTTATTTTTCGCCAAAAACACGACCGCCCAAACCCATAAATCACCGCTTGATGCCTTCGCAAGTCCCGAATTGGCGCGCACCGAGTTTCAAAAGAAACTACGCGGCAACGACGGCGAAAAGGTGTATGCCAACGTTGGCATGGCCCATTATTGGCTCACGGTTGACAGCCTTCGCCTTGCTTTCGTACACGCGGACACGGCGGAAAAAAGCTTTGCCGACCTCAACGACAAACGGCAAACGCAACTCGCAGAAAAGCACATCACCCTCAATTCGACGCGAATGCTCGTGACGGACATCATCAAATTGGCCTTCGATAAAGCCAAATCCAAAGGCGATTTCGTCGCTTGGGCCGATTTTTTGCGGTTTTATCCAAAACCCAATTACGGTGCAGTGGGCAAATTTTATACGGAGGGGGTCAAAAATCGGAACGAGCAACTCTGTTTTGTCCTCCGAAAAATGCCGCTCGATGAACTCCAAACAACCCTCGCAACCTACGAAACCGAGCTTCGCCGACAAGCACCCGATTGCTTCAAATCAGCATCAGCGCGTCAAATTGCCTTGGTTTTTAACGGAAAATCTTGGAGCGGATTGGATGATTTTTTCAAAAAAAATCCGAAGCACCCCCTCAGTAAAGACACGTCTCGACGGACTTTTGTGGCCACAATGTCGAGCCGAAACGCCCGTCAAATGTTTGATTTTGCGAAGCGCAACCCCGAAAGTAGCTTCGCTCAAATCGCTGCGGACAGCGGTTTTTACTACATTTTTCCAGAGTTGATAAAACGCGCTAAATTGGAAGAATTGATGAAATTTCACCAAAAATTCCCACAATCGTCCTTCGATTCTGACCTCGACGCGTTTTTTACGACCGAAATTACTGAAAAAGTAACGATTTTACCCTTTCGGCGAGAAATGGCGGGTGAGTTCAATTTGAAAAATCTACCCAAAACCAACGCCGCTTTGTACGCTTTTTACCGCAACTTCGGAACGGTTTGGGGCATCGACCAATTTACGGAGCAACACCCCGACAACACAGTTGATAAAACGATAATCGACGCCGACCGTGAACTCTTCAAACTGGCCGACAACCGCGACAAAACCAGCGATTTTATCAAAAAAGCTGCGCCGACCCATTCCGCTTACCGCGCTTTGCAACGACTGATTTACAATGATGTGAAAAATCAACGGTGGGCAATCGCGGGGGCAATCGTGCGGCAATACGCACCGTTTTTTCCTGCGAACGACAAACGCATAACGATGCTTACGGAGGTTTTGGACAGACCCCTCAGTAATGTGACGACCGAAAGGCTCTCTAACAACGTCAACAGTCTCGCGGCGGAATATTGCCCCGTCATTTCTGCCGATAACAAAACGCTCTATTTTTGTCGCCGAACAAATCAAGAAGATGTCTATGTGTCGCACCGCAACGACAAAGGTGAGTGGGGAGCCGCCGAAATCTGCCGTGGCCTCGATTCGCCGAGCAACAACGAAGCCCCGATGACTTTGAGCGCGGATGGCAACGAAATGTTGCTGTTCAAAGAGGGGTTCTTGTTGTTCACCGAAAAGACGCCCGAAGGCACGTGGACGCGAGGCCGCGACATTTCGCCGAACATCAATGCTTCAAAATGGCAAGCCGAATCGTCGTTTAGTGCCGATGGTAAAGTGCTGATTTTTGAGAGCCGCCGCCGCGATGACGTGTTGGGTTTGAAGGAATCGGGCTTCTCATTTGGCGACTATCGCAATGAAAATATTGACTTGTTTATTTCCTTCAAAACGGGTGAAAATACGTGGTCGAAGGCCATAAACCTAGGAAAACGCATCAATTCACCGTTCCGTGAACGCTCCCCGTTTTTGCATCCCGACACCCGAACATTGTATTTTTGTAGTGAAGGTTTGGGTGGTTTGGGCGACATGGATTTGTACAAAACCACGCGCCTCGACTCCACTTGGCTCAATTGGTCAGAGCCGATTCATGTAGGAAAAGAATTGAATACGGCGGGTGAAGATTGGGGCTACAAAATCAGTACGAACGGTCGATACGCCTATTTTTCGTCGAATCAAGACATTTGGATGGCCACGCCGTTGCCCGAAATCGCGCGGCCTTTGCCGACAAAAGTCATTTCGGGCATCTTGACAGGCATGGATAATCGCCCTGTGATTGGCACGCGCATTATTATACGTGATAAAATCAAAGGCGACACGATTGCAACCTTGAAACCCGACCCACGCACGGGTGAGTATGCCGTCGTGATTCCGATTGACCGCGAGTATGAGGCGATTGTCGTCAATCCGCAAAACAATTATTTGCCCGTGACGATTGACCTCACGACAACAACTTCAACATCAGGCGATATTGAAGGAAAAAGCGATATAAAAATCTTCAAAAAAGACGAAGTGACGGGAAAAGGCTTGAATTTTACGTTCAGAAACCTAAATTTCGACTTTTCAAAAGCCGATATCAAGCCCGAATCTTTTGGCGAACTCGACCGTTGGGTCGATATTTTGAAGCAAAATAAGTTCAAAACCACCATCGAAGGCCACACAGATAACGTCGGTGACGATGCAGGAAATTTGACGCTTTCGCAACGCCGTGCCGACGCCACTCGGGCCTATCTAATCAATCGCGGCTGCAATGCGGACGCTATTCAAGCCATCGGCCAAGGCGAAAAACAGCCTATTTCAACCAATAATACGGACGCAGGAAGGGCGATGAATCGGCGCGTAATGATTCAAGTACGAAAAGAGAGTGACAAATGATGTACTCAAAGCAACGTAAAATTCTGATTGCTTTGTGCTTCGCAATGGGTTTAAAGCCTTAGAAAGTTGTCATTTAAAAGAAAATAAACCCAATAATCGCCCCGACGGTGATAAATATCGCCGCAATGATCATGTAAGAAATGCCGATAATAAAGGCTTTTAGCAATGTTTTCCCCCAATTTTGTTGATAATACGCTTTCAAAGAGGCGATAAAATGAATGCAAAACCAAGGGGCATAGAAGGGTATAACTAACGGATAATACTTTGAAACAAAGAGCGTTGGAATCAAAATCAAGAACGCTGCCGTGTTGAAATGAATCAAAAAAACAAGGTGTTCAACATAAAATCGTTTGCGTCGCCAATACATGAGCGACAAAAACAAGGCGAGCGCGGGAAGCATCGTGACGGTGGCCCAAAAGAGTCTGGCTATGTAGAAATGAATCAAACCGCTCGGGTTTTGGGTTGATTTTATGCCTTGTTTGAAGCCCATTTTATACCAAAAACCCGTTATTTTATATTTCTCTAGGATGGAATCAGGCGTCAGTTCATAAATTTCGCGGGACGGAATTCTGATGGTTCTGCCCATAAAACCTAAACTGTTGGTGTCTTCGTGCATCTGAATTGCCTCTTTCAAGTTTTGGGTGCGTTTTTGGGCTTCAATCATCGGGCGTATTTGTTTTAGCAATTTTTGGGTAGCCGTTTCTTCCTCGCCGTTTTTGTAGCCTTCCTTAATATCATGCATGGCGTTGCTCCAATCGCTCGTTTTTTTAGCGTCTTTCTTTGAGCTATCCACTTTTTCCGTTAGGTGTATTTCAACAGAGCGTTTTTCAAATTTCACCAAAGCGCTGAGGATGGAGTCTTTGAAGTCGTCGCGGCGTTCTTTCACGTCGTCGTCTTCGTAATTAATGGCAAAACTGAGGCCGCTACTGTCTTTTTTACCCATCTCAAGGCGTTGTTTGTTGGGGTCGATGTTGTAGCGTCGGTTAAATTCTTTATCAAGCACGGTGTCCGTTTGTTTTTGCAATTTTTCCATATCCAAATCAGTGCCTTCTGGATATACCATTTTAAACATCAACGAATCGGATAAAAGTTGCATACGAGGGTTCGCATACTGAGGGGGTATGAGCGCGTGACGGGCGGAGTCGAGTTGGCTTAGGAAGGCTTTGCGTTTGTAGCTATCGCGTTTTTTTTCGGTCGAGGCTTCGGCTTGTGCCTCCATTTTAGCCATTTGCGTACCTAGCATACCGAAAGCAAAAGCCCCCAAAACGAGAAACAATTGAATCGGGTGGGCGTAGCGTTTCAAATGACCTTTGAAAAACTCGGTGGTTAGTTTGCCTGGAATCAACAAGTGGTGGAGCGTTTGGAAAAATTTGCCGTCGAGATGCCAAAAAGTATGAAAAAACTCGTGCAACAAATCGTGCATAGACGACTTGGGGTTAATCGGTTTTTGGCCACAATTGGGGCAAAACGCGTCAAATTCCGCCAAAGGGTAGTGGCAATTCAAGCAATTCGGGTGCTGATGTTTTAAATGACTCATTGATGCAGAACGTTCGTTTTTAAAATTGATACCGACAAAGGACGGCTAAACAAGGGGATTTTCCCAACGTTCAAGGGATTTTAGTCGCCTAAATGCTTGAAATAAGCGACCAAAACTATTGAATGAGTGATTCAAAGAGCCGCTTTTTTAAAAATCCTCAAATGCGCTATCAGTTGATTGCAATGCACACAGGCTGTTCGGGCTCTCATTTAAAACAAACATCACGCTTCTCTTAAAAACAAATAAGTTTGACCCGTGTTTGCGCTCGCTTTATAAGTTGTTGGCATATATTTTGGAAAAATAAAACATTGTCATAAGGTAAAAGCCTTAATTAAGGAAATTAAAAATTAAAAATTTGCAAGCGACTGACTATCAATCAATTGCAAACTGCAATTTGTCACTTTATAATTTTTCTATTCCTAAAACACAAAAACTTCATTTATAACTATTAAAATGTGTTCCAATGATTATGAGACAACGACGCCCGTGGCAACAACCCGCCCGCTATTTGACGATTCTTTTATTGCCCATCGGCTTAATTTTGCCCCCCTCAGTACTGACCGCTCAAACGACCTTAGCATTGCTGGGCGCGGCCCCTAACGGTGGCCCTGCCACGAGTGGCCCTGCCACATCGAGCCAAACAGTCACATTTTATACCACCACAATGGCGGCTTACACCCCTTCTTTGACGGCCACTTATACGCTGTCTAATCAACAATTCAGCACGACCGAAGGCAACCCCTCAGTAGCGGGAACAACTTTTGGCACAAGTATCCAAACGTCAAATAATAACGACGCGACGACAAATACGGCCATTTCTGTGGCCAATTATGGCTTTATGAATGTCATTAGCGGCAACAATGCAGCGTCTATCAATCCGTTTTACACGGCTTGCAGCACTTGCGGGTCGGGGACGGGCATTGACATTGCGACCAACAATTCCGTTTGGTTGCTCAATGCATCAGACGCCTTGATAAACGCATCGGGCACTTCAACGCACGCCCTGACTGATAGGGTGCAATTTGCCGATTTGACCATCACCTTCAATCGGCCCGTTGACAATCCTGTGGTACATCTGACGGGTTTAGGCGGTTTTTATCAATACAGTACAACAATTCCCGTAGGTGGAACGGTCACGAATTACACACAAGGCTTTACGACCGACGTGGATTTAATCACGGCGGGACTGACTTGGACAAAACTATCAAGCAATCCCGTGATGAACGTCACGAACACCCAAATATCGAATACCTCAACTAGATTTGGCACAGCTACCCTTGAAACGACGATTTTAGATACTACCCGCACCGCAGCGTCGGGGTCGGTTGTCGTCAACGGAACGGGCATCACGTCTTTCACCATGCGCTTGTATTTGCGCGGCGACGGTGGGATTGTTCAAAACGACGCGGGTGCGGTTGTTGCGGCCAACAATAGCAACGTGCTTCAGTGGTCGAGCCAACTCAACCACACGCCAAGTGGTCAGTCGGCCAACGTGAACAATGCCTTCGCGGGTGATGCTTTTCTAGTCGGTTTGTCTTTGTTACCGCCTTGCGATACAACGCTAACTGTTTCAAATACAACGATTTGTAACGGTTCGAGCATTAATCTGTTCGCCCAAGCAAGTGGTGTAAAAGGCACATTGACCTATTCAACAAACGGTACAACGTGGACAGCCTTGACAAATCCGACAAATGTGACCCCCTCCCTATCAACCACTTATTTCGTCAAAGACACCCTTACAAGTGGCTGCGTGGACATTGATACATTGACGATTACAGTCAATCAACCTATCACAGCGGGTGTTGGCACAAACCCTGCTGCAGCGACGTGTCAATCGGGAAGTGGCTTGTCGAACATCAATTTGGCGGGCCAAATAACAGGTGCAACTGCAGGTGGCACATGGTCACAAACAAGTGGCACGACGGTCGGAACGGCGTTGAATACCGCAACGGGTGTGTTTGGGCCAAACGGTATTCAAGCAGGCATCTATGTTTTTAGATACACCGTCACGGGCGCAACACCTTGCCCGAACGATACCGAAGACATCTCAATTACCATTCAAAATTGCTGTCCACCAAGCGTGTGTATTCCCGTTACCATCCTGCGGAATTGAGTTGTGTTCCTCTTGAAGGGCAAAAGGTTTTGAGTTGTACTTTGCCCTTCAGGAGGAACATAAAACAGACTCTTTGATTTAGAATAAAACAAAACTGAACTACTTTATACATTTTTCTCGTCCAATATTGTCCAACATAACATTGTTTTCCCTTTCTTTGAATGCTACTACTCTTTGTTCTGTTTAGTCTTTTTCGCTGAAAAATTAAACAAAGTAAAGCAACCCGTGTTTATCTGCCATTGCCGTTGTGATGGACATCAGACAAACATCTGTTTTCTAAACCATATTTCGGCAAAATTTAATTTCTCAACCTTCTAGGAAATGATTTCAAACTGACTGTATGACGCTGATTTACTATGATTGATAGCACGTTTTTTTACATATCTATCATTCATCATTTCCTTTTCATTCTAATTTTTTTTGTGGGTAAAAAAGTAATAGTTATCGGTTCGGGCTTCGCGGGTTTGTCGGCGGCCACGCATTTGGCAAACAAAGGCTACGATGTGACGATTTTGGAAAAAAACGCCACCGTTGGCGGTCGCGCACGGCAGTTTTCAGCCGCCACTACTGAGGGGGCCTTCACGTTCGACATGGGGCCTTCGTGGTATTGGATGCCCGAAGTTTTTGAAGAATATTTTGCTTTTTTTGGCAAAAAAAGGTCAGATTATTACGATTTACACCGCCTTGACCCTTCTTATACCGTAACTTTTAGTGATGGCGACGTGATGCGTTTGCCTGCTGAAATGTCGGCATTAGAAGCCCTTTTTGAGCAGTACGAAGCAGGGAGTGCCGTCAAGTTGCGGCAGTTTTTAGCGGAAGCCAAATATAAATACGACGTTGGCATGGGCGAATTTGTCAAAAAGCCTAGCCATTCCATTATGGAATTTGCAGATATGCGGGTCTTGAAAAGCCTGTTTCAGTTGCAAATGTTTACCAATATTTCTAGCGTAATACGCGGCCTGTTCACCAATCATAAGCTGATTTCACTACTTGAATTCCCCGTTTTGTTTCTCGGGGCAACGCCGCAAAAAACCCCTGCTTTGTATTCGCTGATGAATTACGCCGATATGTCACTCGGCACGTGGTATCCGATGGGTGGTATGTTTGAAATTATCCGCGCTATGACTGATTTGGCGAAGGAAAAAGGCGTCGAAATACTTGTCAATCAAGAAGTTACGCAAATTGATGTACAAGATGGAACGGCTAAAAAAGTAGTGACAAACAACGGTAGTTTCGTTGCCGATATTATTGTCGGCGGTGCGGATTATCACCATTTAGACCAACGCATTTTGCAGCCTGAATACCGCAATTATTCGGAAAAATATTGGCAAAACCGAACGATGGCACCGTCGTCGTTGCTCTATTATTTGGGCGTCAATAAGCGGTTAGAGAATTTGGAACACCATAATTTGTTCTTCGATGCCGATTTTAGTTTGCACGCCGAAGAGATTTACACAACTAAAAAATGGCCGTCCGACCCACTGTTTTATGTGTCAGCACCATCGAAAACCGATACATCTGTTGCGCCCGAAGGTTGCGAAAACTTGTTCATTTTGATACCTACCGCGCCCGATTTAGACGGTGATATTGAGGGGGTGCGCGAGACGTATTACAACCTCGTGATGGAACGTTTGGAAAAATGGACGGGGCAGGATATTCGCTCACACGTTATATACAAACGGTCGTTTGCGCATGCAGATTTTCAAAAAGATTACCATGCGTTCAAGGGAAATGCTTACGGTTTGGCGAACACGCTGCTTCAAACGGCCTTTTTGAAGCCTAAATTGAAGGCCAAACACGTCAAAAATCTATGGTTTACGGGACAATTGACGACGCCTGGGCCGGGCGTGCCGCCTTCGCTGATTTCGGGACACGTCGTTGCAGATGATATTTTTAGAACGATAAAACCTTAGCCGAACGCCTTGCGTAAGTCAATTAAAAAAATGTTAAGCAATTTTCGCTTTGACGTTGTGGCACACTGATTAAACTGACAGGACTAATTTACACTGATTTTCCTAAAAAATCAGTGTAAATTAGTGTAAATCAGTCGTATCAACTTAATCAGTGTGCCATTAAATCCCAATGCGGAAACTACGGACATCTTTTGAGTATCGCCGTAAATTCATCATTTATCATTCATCACTCATCATTCAATAGCTATGAATCATTTTAAGCTGTACCAAGACGTTTGCAAAGAATGCAGCCAACTCATCACCAATCGGTATTCGACCTCGTTTTCGACGGGCATTAAAGTTTTTGACAAACGGTTTCGCTTGCCAATTTGCGGCATTTATGGCTTCGTGCGTTTTGCCGACGAAATCGTTGACACCTTCCACGACCACGATAAATCTTTGTTATTACAGCGTTTTAGAGAGGAGACTTATCGAGCGATTGAAGAACGCATCTCGATGAATCCTGTTTTGCAATCGTTTCAAGAAGTGGTGCATGAATACAAAATTGAGCGCGAGTTGATTGATGCTTTTCTGGATTCAATGGCGATGGATTTAGATTTTACGCAATACCATGATTCGTTATACAAACAATACATTTATGGCTCGGCGGAAGTCGTGGGTTTGATGTGTTTGCGCGTTTTTACTGAGGGGGATGAAGCAGAATATCAACGACTTAAAGAATCGGCGTGTGCTTTGGGTTCGGCGTTCCAAAAAATAAATTTCTTGCGCGATATGAAAAGTGATTACGACGAACGAGGCCGTGTTTACTTCCCGGGGATTGATTTTCAGCACTTCGATAATGAGCAAAAACGCTTGATTGAAGCGGACATCAAAGCCGATTTTGATAAAGGCTATGAAGGCATTATGAACTTGCCAAAATCGGCGCGTTTCGGCGTCTATTTGGCCTACGTCTATTACATCAATTTGTTTGATAAGATAAAAAAAGCAAATGCACAACGCGTTCAAGAAGAACGGATTAGAGTCAGTGACCGTCGGAAAGTGTATTTATTGTTCAGTTCTGCTTTGCGGAGTAGTTTTAATATGATGTAACTATTTTTGTATCACGACTAAATCGTATCACGGACTTCAGTCCGTGAATGTCTAAACTTTAAATCATTGACTAGACATTCACGGACTGAAGTCCGTGATACAAAAAGAGAAAACAAAAAAAAGTAATCCGTCAATAATGGAAAATCAAGAAAAAAGCACCCCCTCAGTATTCCCCCCAAATTTAGTCAAAAACGCCTTGCTTTTCCTTGCTGTCGGCTTGGTTTTGCTCAATTGGGCAACGGCGGATATTCGACAAAACAACTTGCAACTCGACGTGCAGCCGCCTTTGCACATCCCGTTTTTTGAGACGCATTATCTGTACTTGATGATGCACGCCTTCGCTTTCATTCCCGTCTTTTTATTGAGTTTCGACAAGAAAGTCGCTTTCTACAAGACGTGGAAGCACCTTTTTCCCGCATTGCTCACCGTTGCTATTATCTTCTGGATTTGGGATATTTTCAAGACAAATTCCCAAGTTTGGGGCTTCAATCCAAGGTATTACACACGGCTTTTGGTCAATTTACCGATTGAAGAATGGTTGTTCTTCATTACTTTCCCGTTCTGTTCGGTTTTTATTTACGCTTGTTTGAACGCGTATTTTCCAAACGACACGCTGAAGAGATTTGATAGACCCCTCAGTGTCCTCTTCGGTTTTGGCTGTTTGGCGGTTGGTCTTATTTTTTGGAAAAACAGCTACACGGCTACAACGTGGATACCTGCTGGACTGTTCGCGTTGTGGCATTTTTGGCGTTTCCCAAACACCTACCGCACTAAATTTTACCGCGCTTTCTTTGTCGGTTTAATCCCGTTCTTCCTCGTCAATGCCATCTTCGCGGGGGCTGCAACCGCCGAACCACTCGTCATTTACAATCCCGAAGAGTATTTGGGTATGCGCGTCGGCGTCATTCCACTGGACGATTTTGTCTATAATTTCCTGTTAGAATTTATGATTGTTTACTTTTTTGAACGGTTTAGGAAATACTGAGGGGTATCAAAAACAAGCAGCGTAAGGCATTCATGCGTGAGCATTTAAGCTTGTTAGAAAAAATGGATTTGAATAGTTTTCATGCTAAACGTACTTTTGGCCGTTTAGATTTTACCTTATTCTAAAACAACTCATTTTTTTAACAATAAAGAAGACAAACATGCTACCTGAAAAAAGCATTGAACAACTGCACCAACAAATCACGACCGTTATCACAACAGGCAAACAGACCGCTTATCGGGCTATCAATTCCGCTATGACGCTGACTTATTGGAAAATAGGTCGCCTCATTTTTGAGGAAGAACAGCAAGGAAAAGATAGGGCTGATTATGGCAAGCAGCTAATCAGTAGTCTCGCAAAACGATTAAAAAAAGACTTCGGAAATGGCTATTCAGAGCCGAGCCTTTGGAATTATCGTCAATTTTATCAAGCCTTTCCAATTCTCTCCGCAGTGCGGAGAGAATTGACGTGGACGCATTATCGCCTCTTGATGCGCGTTGAGAACCCGAACGCTCGTTCATTTTACGAAGAGGAAGCCGTGCGTAGCAGTTGAAGTACACGGGCTTTGGAACGTCAAATCCATGTGTTTTACTATAAACGCATCTTAGCAAGCAACGACCGACCGAGCGTTGAACAAGAAGCCGCGGAAAAAACAGCCCCCCTCAGTACGTCGCTGCGCGATTTCATTAAAGACCCTTATGTGTTGGAATTTCTGAATATCAAAGCAGACCACACTTTGCGGGAAGATGAATTGGAGCAATTGATTATGAACAATTTGCAGCAATTTATCTTGGAATTAGGCCGAGGTTTTGCTTTCGTGGCGCGACAACAATACATTCGCGCCGACAATGAAGACTTTTTTATTGACTTGGTTTTCTATAACTATCTCCTAAAATGTTTTGTTTTGCTTGACCTCAAAATGGGAAAATTGACGCATCAAGACGTCGGGCAGATGGATATGTATGTGCGGATGTACGAAGATAAATTTAAAGTCGAAGGTGATAATCCAACTATTGGCATCATACTTTGTTCTGAAAAAAATGAGGCCGTTGTGAAATATTCCGTTTTGAGCGATAATCAACAGCTTTTTGCTTCTAAATATGTCCTTTATCTGCCAACGGAAAAGGAATTGAAAGAAGAATTGGAACGTGAACGGCATTTGGCAGAGTTGCGAATGGCTAACAATCAATAAACTATCCATTATGATTTATACAAAACACAACCTCGACGACACAATTGTCGCCCTCGCAACACCGCCTGGCGTGGGAGCTATCGGTGTGATTCGGCTCTCGGGCAAAGACGCCATTGCGATTGCCGATAAAGTATTTTTTGGAAAAAAACTAGCGAAACAGGCAACACATACCATTCATCTCGGAACGATACGCGTCCCTCCTTCGGGGGGAGAAAGGGGGGCTGGGGTGATTTTAGATGAAGTTTTGGCGGCTTTGTTCGTTGCGCCAAAATCTTACACAAAGGAAAATGTGATTGAATTTAGTTGTCATGGGTCGCCGTTTATTTTGCAACAGATTATTCAATTGCTCATCAATTCTGGCGCACGGATGGCACAGGCGGGAGAGTTTACGCTACGGGCTTTTCTGAATGGACAATTGGATTTGAGCCAAGCTGAAGCCGTTGCCGATTTGATTGCCTCGACTTCCGAAGCAAGTCACGCCCTTGCGATGCAACAAATGCGCGGTGGTTTCTCCGAAAAGATAAAAATACTGAGGGGGCAGTTGGTCAACTTTGCGAGCTTGATTGAATTGGAACTCGACTTTGGGGAAGAAGATGTGGAATTTGCCAATCGAGACGATTTAAAAGTGTTAATCCTTGATATTCAACGGCTTATCAAGCAATTGCTCGATTCTTTTTCGTTGGGCAATGTCTTGAAAAATGGCGTTTCGACTGTTTTAGCGGGGCGTCCGAATGCAGGAAAGTCAACGCTTCTGAATGCGTTGTTGGATGAAGAACGCGCAATTGTCTCGGAAATTGCTGGCACAACCCGCGACACGATTGAAGAAATATTGAACATTCAAGGCGTTGAATTTCGCTTGATTGACACCGCAGGTATCCGCGAAGCAACCGACACAATTGAGGCAATGGGCGTCAAAAAGACGATGGAGAAACTTAATAACTCCACCATTTTAGTCTATATTTTCGATGTGATTGAGATGAAAGTGATGGATGTTTTAGCAGAGCTAATAAAACTCAAACGCCCGAACGTCAAACTCATCGTGGTCTGCAATAAAATGGATAAAAACCCGTATTTCGACCCCGATTGGTTGATAAATTTTCAAAATCCAGACATTCCCGAATATTATTTAGGAACAATCAATCCCGAATTAGTTTATCCCGAATTAAACAAAAAACAAATCATCACGCTCTCCGCAAAGCACAGCATGAATGTGCCGTATTTGAAGGAGAAACTCTACGATTTGGTTGCCGAAGGCATCGTTAAAACGGACAATGTGATTGTTTCAAACGCTCGACATTTTGAGGCTTTGCAAAAAAGTAACGACAGTTTGGACGATGTACTGAGGGGTCTCTCAACGGGCGTTACGACGGACTTTGTGGCGATGGACATTCGCCGTTCGTTGCATCATTTGGGCGAAATCACGGGCGATATTTCTACGGATGATTTGTTGGAGACGATTTTTAGTAAGTTTTGCATTGGAAAGTAAGCCTACAACGTGGCGCGACCTTAAGGTCGCGTTACAGCAAGTAAGCCTATAACGTCGTCGAGGTTGCAACCTCGACGACGTTATTTTTTCAAAAAAATCATAAAAACAGTTATAAGCGGCTGAAACTATGTATCTTCACATCAGTTTCAGCTAAGTATAACTAAAAATCATGGAAAAAACGTTTATTGGACGCGAAGAAGAACAAGCGGCTTTGTTGAAAGCCCTACATTCATCGGAGGCGGAAATGGTGGCTTTGATTGGCCGCCGCCGCGTAGGGAAGACTTTTTTGGTGCGGTCGGTTTATGCACAACAACTGCGCTTTGAGGTGACGGGTTTGCAAAACACGACGATGAAAGCACAATTGAGCAATTTCTCTTTACACCTTAGAAAAGCCTTTGGTGAGGCCGCACCGACCGATAAACCGACGGATTGGCTCGAAGCCTTCTTTCAATTGACCGAATGTTTGGATAAAACGGTGGATTTTACGGAAAAATGCGTCGTTTTCCTTGATGAATTGCCGTGGTTTGCGACGCCTAAATCGGGTTTTTTGGATGGATTGAGCTTTTTTTGGAACAGTTGGGCCGTCAAAAAGAACGTCGTCGTCGTCATTTGTGGCTCGGCGGCTTCGTGGATGATTCAAAATGTCGTCAACAGCAAAGGCGGTTTGCACAACCGCATCACGCGCCGCATTTACCTTTTGCCTTTCAATTTGTACGAAACCGACGCCTTTTTACGCAGTAAACACATCGTTTTTGAGCCGTATCAGATTGTTCAAATTTACATGGCGATTGGTGGCATTCCGCATTATCTCAAAGAAGTGGAAGCGGGTAAAAGTGCCGCGCAGAACATTCAGCAGATTTGTTTTTCAAATACGGGTATGTTGAGTGACGAATTTTTGCGTCTTTATCCCGCATTGTTTGAAGATGCGACGCAGCACATCACGATTATCAAGGCAATGGCCGAAAAAAAGAAGGGTTTGACCCGACAAGAGATTGTCGCCGCAACAAAAATCCCCGACGGCGGCACGTTGACAACCTATCTCGACGAATTGACTCATTCGGGATTTATTACACCGTTCAATACGTTTACCAAAAAACAGAAAGACCTTTTGTATCGCTTGACGGACGAATATTCGTTGTTTTACTTGCAATTCATGCAAAATTACCTCACACCGCAAAAAGATAAATGGCAAGAGTTATCTCAAACGCAAGAATATAAAACGTGGTGCGGCTACGCTTTTGAGAACCTTTGTCTCAAACACACTGAACAAATCAAACACGCCCTTGGTATTTCGGGCATTTATTCCGAATCGAGCAGTTTTTATCACAAAGGTACTGCGACCGAACAAGGCGTTCAGATTGATTTATTGATAGATAGAAAAGACAATGTGATTAATCTGTTTGAATTGAAATTTTACGCCGAATCGTTCACAATTAGTAAAAATTACGCGGAGGAATTGCGTGATAAAGTGGCAGCTTTTAAGCAACTCTCGAAAACCCGAAAACAGGTTTTTCTAAACATTCTGTCCTCTTTTGGCTTGAAACAGAATGAACACAGCCTTGGTTTGGTAGATAAAGCAATGTCTATGAACGTTTTATTTGAAAAAATATAGCTTGGGAGGTGTAAAATACTGAGGGGGTCGCTCAATGAAGAAAGTGTCTTGTTGATTATTTTGTCTTTTTATATCGCTTTGTTTTTAAGTGTCAAATATTATACGTCTTTTTGCAATGCATTATTTTTATATGTTTAAGCACATTGACGGACTTAAACGCAAAACAATAACAACGAAATGAAAGAAAGTCAAATAGAAGAAGGTTTTATCCACAAATTAACCGACCTTAAATACACCTATCGCCCTGATATTCGAGATAGACAAACGCTTGAATTGAATTTTCGCCAAAAATTTGAAGCTCTTAACCGCGTTCATCTCACCGATGCGGAATTTGCGCGGCTGCGGGATGAAATAGTTACGGCTGATGTCTTTACGGCGTCTAAAAACTTGCGTGCTATCCATACTTTTAAACGGGAAGATGATACACCACTCCAATACACATTGGTTAATATCAAAGATTGGTGCAAAAATGAGTTTGAAGTGGTCAATCAATTACGTATGAATACCAACGACAGTCACCACCGTTACGATGTCATTTTGCTGATGAATGGTCTCCCCGTTGTGCAAGTTGAACTCAAAACGCTTGATATTAGTCCACGCCGTGCAATGCAACAAATCGTTGATTACAAACACGACCCTGGCAATGGTTACGGCAATTCGCTTTTGTGTTTTATGCAATTGTTTATTGTGAGCAATCAACGCGATACGTACTATTTTACTAATAACCACAATCAACATTTTAGTTTCAACGCCGATGAACAGTATTTGCCTGTTTATAAATTCGCAGCCGAAAACAATCGAAAAATTGACGATTTAGACAAGTTTGCGGACAAATTCCTCGCTAAATGTACGCTTGCTGAAATGATTAGCCGCTATATGGTGCTGGTCGTGAGTGAACAAAAATTGTTGATGATGCGCCCTT
>JAYSRS010000216.1:0-15988 GCA_043720935.1 Saprospiraceae bacterium | reverse complement strand
CAACTTAAAAGTTGGGGTTAGTCATAAAAGTAAAAACTATCTATCTATTTCATTTTAAATATTTTACACATTAAAAAATATTGCTGCACAGTAGTTTACTTATCTTATAAAAAATGAGACACCCAAAGTCGGATTTCGGCAGCGTTGTACCGAAATCCGCGATAGGGCAAAAAGCGGGTTTTTCGCAGCTAATATCCTTGATTTTGCTTCAATAATTGACTACTTAAATCAATTTCTTTCTGTGGAATCGGCAACAATTCATGCTTGTTTTTGACGAATGTTTTGCCGTGTTTTGTCAACGCCGCTTCGGTTTGCCCCGTCCGCACGAGGTCGAACCACCGTTGCTGTTCCATGCCGAGTTCGACGCGGCGTTCGTGCCAAATTGCTTCGCGGATTCTCACTTTGTCGGTTAATGTAACGTCGGGTAAAATATTGACGTTTGTGCCGCGTGCGCGTTTTCTGACGGCATTAAGTTGTGCCAAGGCAAGACCCGTTTTGCCATTTTCATTCATTGCTTCGGCGGCTATCAACAAAACATCCGAATAACGTAAAATCCGAATATTGCCCGGCCCATTGTAGTTGAATCCGACGTGGGCGGGTGTCCATGCTTTTTGATTGAAACGGGCGTTGAACAAATTAGGGTTTTTCTCAACAATCGCCGAACCATCGGGCAATACTTCGCCTTCGTACAAAATTGTAGCGTCTCTACGCGGGTCGCCTGGCTCAAATTCTAAAATAAAAGAGTTCGACGGGCGATTGAATCCCCAACCTAAATTCGGGCTGCCGCGCACACCTTGCACCTCATTGAATTGCGAACCACCGTCATAAGGGGCGTCAAAAGTTTGGCGTTCTGCCTTAGCGGTGCATTGAATTTCAAAAAGAGATTCGGATGTGTTTTCGCCTTCGGGCAAAAAGATTTTGGTGTAATCGGGCAGCAAACTGTACTCGTTTGAATTGATAACTTCGAGCGCGTATTTTTCTGCATTGACGTAATCTTTTGCCGTTAAATACACTTTTGCCAACAAACCACGCGCCGCACCTTTGGTCACACGACCTAAATCGGCACTTGGATATTGCGATTTTTCAGGCAAAATAGCAATACATTCCGTCAAATCTTTGATGATTTGCTTGTAAACGTCCGCTTTCGGCGTCCGCGTGAGTTTAAACTCGTCGGGACTGAGGGGTGTCAAAACCAACGGCACATCACCAAACCACCGAACCAAATTGAAGTAAAAATGCGCCCGCAAAAACTGGCATTCCGCAACATAACGCGCCCGCAATTTGGCGTCCATCTCAATCGCAGGAATTTTTTGAATCGCAATATTAGCCCGATAAATAGCCCGATAATAACCATCCCAACAAGACAACGGCGCAAGATTGCCTGCATCAAATGTCAAATTGTCCATATCCAAAATGAACAAACCGTCGTTCGGCTCACTGCCTTTGTCGGCATCGTCGGAGAGAATATCCGTACAACCCAAATAGGCAAAAACGGTAACTTCCCAACGCCGCATGACGTTGTAAACGGCGTTTGTCGCCAACTCTGCGTGTTCAGCGGTTTTGTAAAAATTGTCGGCGGTCAAGCTGCCACGCGGGACAACATCAAGGTATTCGGGCTTGCAACTTACCGAAAAAATCAAGGCAAAGGCAAGAACTGTTTTGGCTATTTTTTGATTTAAAAATGTCATTATTTATCTTTTTTAGAATTGATTTATTGAATCAGAATTTGTGGGATTCTATTAGGATTTAATTGGATTTTAGATGCCGCAGCGTTTGGATTTAGGGTAATTACTGATGTTACGCAATGGGCCACTGATTGGACTGATACGACTGATTTACACATCATTTTTTCCTTAAGCGTTTCCTTAAAAAAAAACCTTTTAAATCAGTCGTATCCTTAAAATCAGTAGGCCATTTTAGCTACTTGCGTAACATGAGTAATTATTTAAAACAGAATTTTATATTGCTATTCAATTCAAAAAAAAGGCCCCTCAGTAGTACGTTTTATATTTTTTTTTTTAACTTAACAAGCCAGTTTCAAACCCGCGTTAGGTTGATAATCAATAACTTACGATATTTCTTAATTCTAAAAATATATAAAACGCACTACTCAGTATAAAACGCTTTTTGGCGGCTTTAAATCCCATTTTTCAATCGTTCTACGAATTAAATAATCAAGTAAAAATCCAAGTTTAGCCTTATCTAAAATCCTATTAAATTCTTAAAAATCCTAGAAATCCTAATTCTAAAAAAATTAAAACGTTACCGAAACCCCTGCACTAATTGTCTTAGCCACAGGATAAACGCCCCTATCAATGCCCACAGACAGGACATCAAAGCTATCGCCCACGATTTCAGGCGTATAACCCGAATACTTTGTCCACATTTTCAAATTCGTTGCGGACACATATATACGTAGGCTTTGCATCTTCAAATCACGCGCTATACTGAGGGGGAGTGTGTAGCCGACTTGCAAATTGCGAATAGCTGTAAACGCGCCATCTTCAACAAAACGGTCGGACACTTCGTAATTTCTGCCGCCGATTGTCACACGCGGTTCGAGATTTGACGTGCCTTCGGCTGTCCAACGATTTAAAAAGGATTGCTCAAAATTGCCCGTTGAAAAACGCGCCAAACGCTTTGAATTAATAATTTTATTACCGCGTACACCATTGATTTGCATAGAAAAATCCAAACCTTTCCAATCCGCACCGATGTTGAACCCAAAAATAAAATTGGGAATCGCGCTGCCCAAAAATGTGCGGTCTTTCGTCGTTATCACACCGTCACCGTCTATATCGGCGTAAGCAATATCGCCGATTTTAACATCCGTTCCCGCCGTTTCATTCGTCCGTTTTGGCAACGATTTCAACTGTTCCGCATTCTGATAAATCCCTGCGACTTTGTAGCCATAAAACGCGCCGATTGTCGAGCCGACGACCGTCCGCGTGCCGAGTTTCCCGCCTTCGCCGACGTCACCGCCCGTCAATTCCTCTTTTCCTTGCCCCAAAGTCAAGACTTCATTTTGGACAGTTGAGGCAACAATATTAAAATGATAACCCAATAAAGAGCCTTTCAAACGGTCGCGCCAACCTAAATTAAGGTCAAAACCACGGTTAACAACTTTTCCCGCGTTGACCACAGGCGGTTCTTCGACACCGACGTAGTATGGAATGGGCAAACGAATCAAAATATCAGCCGTATTTCGGTTGTACCAATCAATTTCAGCAGTAAGACGGTTGTTTAAAAAGCCGATTTCAAAGCCAACATTCGTCTGCGTTGTCGCTTCCCAACCGAGTTGCGGATTTGCCAATTTCAGAAGCGTTCCGCCAGGTCTAAAACGTTCATCCGCGCCAAAAACGGCATCAAGTCCACCTTTTACCTTCGGACTTTTAGTATCTCCCGCGATGCGGTCAATGTTGCCGTTGCCTGTTGCACCCCAACCTACGCGGAGTTTTAGGTTCGACAACCACTCTTTTTCCTTAAAAAATGCTTCTTCTTTCAATCGCCAACCGAAAGCAAAGGACGGAAAGCTACCAAATCGGCGGTCTTTGCCGAACAGCGAAGAGCCGTCGCGTCTGAAAGAGGCGGTGATTAAATATTTTTCGTTGAGCGTGTAATTAACGCGAAATAAAAGGGAAGATGTCCGCGACAATACGCTACTTTCTTCCACCGAACGCGCCCCTTGAACAACGTCTTTACTGATAAAAAGCAGGTCGTCCAACGATTTTTCAAGGTTATTGACGTCGCCTAACAAATTAGTTCCAGACCCTACAAGTTGAACAAAATCGAAACTTTGGGCGGCTGTTCCTGCCAAAAGATTGATGTGGTGTTTGCCAAAAGTACGGTCGTAATTGAGCGTATTTTCCCACAATTTATTGACGGATTTATTGCGATAAGCGTTAAGCGAACTCTCTTTGCTTTGCTGAATATCGCTCACAAAAAAGACGGGCGTGAAGCTGCGTCCTTCGGCATTCACCAAATCGAGTCCGAAATTGGAACGAAAAGTCAAGCCTTTGAAGAGGGTTAAATCAATAAAAAAGTTGCCCACCGTTCTAAAGGATTTGCCTTTATTGAAGCTGTTGTAATATTGCGAAGCAACAGGATTGCCGACGCCCGAAGTCGAATTGACATTACTAAATTTGCCCAATGAATCACGCGGCGACACAATCGGTGCGGCATAATAAGCGTCATAAATCACACCCGCCGCGTTGTTATTTTTTTGGTCAACCAATGAAAAATTATGACCTAACTTAATGAATTTGTTGAGTTTATAGTCGTTGTTAATTCTTAATGACAAACGTTGAAAATCCCCCCCCCTCAGTATGCCGTCTTGTTTGAAGTAATCGCCACTGATGCTATATGACATGATGTCGGTTGCGCCACGCGCCGATAAATTCACGTTTTGCATCGGCGCACCCGTGCGAAAAATCTCGTCCGCCCAATTGGTGCCAACGCCATATTTTTCAGGATTTGGAAAAGGAATAACGGGCAAACCTTGATTTTTAGCGGCTTCATTGCGAAGCAAAACGTATTCCGAGCCGTTCGCCATCGGGATTTGCTTCATCAGCGTTTGTTGCCCATAATAACTCGACAATGAAATCGAACTTTTTTTGCCTGCTTCGCCTTTTTTCGTCGTGACGATAATCACGCCGTTCGCCCCACGCACCCCATAAATTGCAGTCGCCGAAGCATCTTTTAAGACGTCAATAGATTCAACTTCGTTCGGATTCAAGAAATTAATGTCCTCCAATATCATCCCATCAACGACATAAACGGGGTTGGCATTATTCAAAGTTCCCGTTCCGCGTATGCGAATGACCGCCCCCGCGCCAGGCGAACCCGACGACGGCGTAACAAAAACGCCCGCAATTTTACCCGCCAAGGCTTGGTCAACCGAACCCGTTGCAACGCTTTGCAAATCCTTACCTTTGACCGAGCCGACTGCGCCCGTCAAGTCACTTTTTTTCTGCGTTCCGTAGCCGACGGCGACAAATTCTTTGAGCAACGACGTTTCTTCTTGCAGCTCAATATTGATTTTTTTGTTCGTCACAACCACGTCTTGCGACAAATAACCGACGTAAGAAAACGTCAAAACGGCGTTCGGCGCGACTTTCTCAAGGGTGTAATTGCCGTCAATATCGGTCAATGTTCCCGTCGTCGTGCCTTTGACAACAATGCTGACGCCGATGAGTGCTTCGGTGTTTTTGGCATCGGTCACTTTGCCTTGAACGGTTATCACGGTCTGACCGAAAAGGGTGGTATTGAGCGCGATAAATAGTAGAGAAAGTAGGTGTTTTTTCATACTTTTAAGTTGTTTAAGTTTTTAAGAGAAAAATACTGAGGGGCCTATTTTTTGAAAAAAACGTGTAACTTTGTTAAAAATTTATTGAAAATGGATGCTTATAAAGTGTTATCAACCGTTAAAAATGGGCAATTATTGATTGATATGCCCCATGATTTTGACAATACCGACGTCGAGGTGATTGTCTTACAAGTTGTGCGTTCGGCTACAAACGATGTACAAACCTTCTTATCTAAGCGCATAAATGGTATAAAAAATGAAGAACACATTGAAGAAATAGACAATTCTGTTCTTACAATGTCCGATTTAAAACTACCAATAAAAGCCGTTTCGACGAACTTACGTCCTGAATTGGAAGAAGTTGAAGCAATCATACCTGCACGTAAAAAAGTTGATTTAACTCAATTAATAGGTGCGTTCAACAACAAATCCACCGACTTAAACGAACAGGATGAAGACGATTCTGATTTCTGGCAGCCGCGTAAACGAACGGATATTACCAAATTACGCGGTGCGTTAAAACTTAATATGACAATTGATGACGTTGATTCTTTAACTAAAAGCTGGCGCGACGAATGGGAACGAGATTTCTCTTAGATACCAATACAGTCATTTATTACACTAAAAATGATTTGTCAGAAAATGCTGCGGCGTTCTTAGATACCCAAATATATAAGGGTGTTTTTTTGTCTGTCATTTCTGAAATAGAACTACTTGGCTGGCAATTTCCTTCGGTTGAAACCGAAACGATTATGGAGACATTTATCAATGATTGTATCATTGTTAAACTGTCTCGCAACGTCGTTTTAAAAGCTATCGCAATACGTAAAACGCGTAGAATCAAGCTCCCCGATACCATTATTGCCGCAACTGCCATCGTTCACGACCTCACTTTGATTTCAAGAAATGACAGCGACTTCAAGAATATTACAGGTTTAAAATACCTAAATCCGTTTACTGACCTTTGAAATATCAAAATACTGAGGGGGTGTCATTTAGAATTTTAGATATAAAAATAGATAAGAATCATGTACATCATTACATCTAAAATCCTATTAAATCCTTCAAAATCCTACCCACCCTAATTCCAAAAAAAACGTCATTTCAACGTCACTCTTACCGTTTTAACTGCATCCGAATCACCACCAATCATAATATCAAAATCCCCTGCTTCCGCTTTTTTTTCTAAATTTTGATGATAAAACGCCAAATCTTCCGCCGTCAGTGTGAAATTCACAGTCTGCGATTCTCCGCGTTTCAAGAATACTTTTTTAAAGCCTTTCAATTCTTTCAACGGGCGCGTGATGCTGCCGACGACATCGCGGACGTACAATTGCACCACTTCTACCCCATCGCGCTCGCCCGTGTTTTTGACGTTTATTGAGATGTCTAATTTATCGTTAAAACCAAAGGTTAAGCGATTAACGCCTATGTTTTCGTAGGAAAAAGACGTATAACTCAAGCCAAAACCGAACGAATACTGAGGGGTATTCGGCGCGTCCATGTATTTCGAGGTGTATTTGTTATTGGCTTCAAACGGGCGTCCCGTGTTCTTTTGGCAATAATACAAAGGAATTTGCCCCACCGAACGCGGAAAAGTCATCGGCAATTTGCCCGAAGGATTGTAGTCGCCAAACAATACATCGGCAATTGCATTCCCCGCTTCCGTACCGCCAAACCACGTTTCGACAATCGCCGTCGCCTTGTCCGCAACTTCGGGAAAGGTCAACGGACGACCGTTTATCAAGACCACAATCACAGGTTTTCCCGTTTTAATTAATTCTAATATCAAAGCCGATTGAACGCCAGGCAAGCCAATATCCGTCCGACAAGCCGCTTCGCCCGTCATCCAACCGCGTTCACCGACCGCTACGACGACGGCATCGGCTTGATTTGCCGCTTTTATCGCTTCCGTAAAACCGTCTGTATTCATCATCGGCGTATTCATCGAGGGAAAATTATTTTCCAAATCGCAGCCTTTCGCCAACACGATATTGGCATTTGGAACGGCATTTTTTATGCCTTCCAAAACGCTCACACAGGCATTCCCATCACCTGCACCTGTCCACGAACCCATTAAATCTACCTTTGCATCGGCCAAAGGCCCAATCAATGCAATCGTTTTGATGCTTTTACTGAGGGGTAGTGCAGCCCGTTCATTTTTCAACAAAACAATGCTTTTTCGAGCCATGTCACGCGCCACATTGCGGTTTTCTCTTGAAAAAACGACGCGTTTTTCTCGTTCTGTATCGCTAAATTTGTAAGGATTATCGAACAAACCCAACTGAAATTTGACTTTTAAAATGCGCTTTACGGCGTCATTTACAGTTGTCATAGAGACCTTTCCTTCAGCGATTGATTTTTGCAAATACGTATAAAACACTGCGCCTTGCATATCCATATCCATCCCCGCGTTGATGGATTTTTCACCTGCGTCTTTGTCGTCCACAACGCTGCCATGCTTCACCATTTCGTTGATTGATGTGTAATCAGAGACAATAAAGCCTTGAAAACCCCATTTTTTCCTTAAAATATCCGTCAAAAGCGACCGATTTGCCGAAGAAGGAACACCATTTATATCATTGAAAGAAGTCATAAAAGTCAACGCACCCGCATCCACACACGCCTTGAACGGCGGCAAATAGGTTTCCCAAAGCGACATTTCCGACATATCAACGCCGCTGTAATCACGCCCTGCAATCGCTGCACCATACGCCGCAAAGTGCTTCGCGCACGCCACAACGCTTGATGTTGACCCAATTTTTCCTTGAAAACCGACCGTCCGAGCTGCCCCGATTTTTGACCCCAAAAACACATCTTCACCCGACCCTTCCGTGCAACGCCCCCAACGCGGGTCGCGGGCAATGTCCAACATCGGCGCAAACGTCCAATGCAGACCCGCCGCCGATGCTTCTTCGGCAGCAATTTTTGCAGTTTTTTCTATCATTTCTAAGTCCCAACTCGCCGCCTCGCCTAGTGGAATTGGAAATATCGTTTTATAACCATGTATCACGTCGTAACCGAACAGCAACGGAATCTTCATCCGCGTTTCTTTCACCGCAATTTCCTGCAAAGTGCGGTTGTAGGCGGCAGTGTGCGCGTTGAAAATATTGCCGCATTTGCCCGACCGAATATCATCCGCATAGCCTTTTCGAATTGTCGGCCCCGTCACATCCCAATCCGACGTAAAAATCGTCAACTGCCCAATTTTCTCTTCAAGCGTCATTTTGCTCAAAACAGAGTCCGTTTTTCGGTCAAAAACGTCTTTATACTGAGGGGGTGTCCCGCCTTCACGGGCGGGTGTTTTGCCTTCACGGGCGCGTGTCCCGCCTTCGCGTGAAGCGGCGACGGCAGTACGCGGCGGCGTTTTTTTTACTTTTGGGCTTTGCCCAAAAAGGGTAAAAGCACTCGTAAGTAATAAAAAAAGTATGTTTAATTTTTTGATTATCATTGAATTACTGTTGATTATGATACTACTTGAAACCCGATAGGATCAAGTCTTGATAAATTACATTCGGCTATCTGATTGCGGCGTAGCTGCAAAATCTTGGTAACATTTACTCGAAGCTCAACTTTCCATGCGGTGTAACCGCTAAACGTACTGTTTTGCGGTTACACCGCATTTTAAAAGCCGTTGTTAGTTGAGTGTTACCGAGATTTTGCAGATACGCCGCAATCAGACAGTCGAGTATGAACTATCAACGCTTGACTATATGGAGTCTAGACTGTGGAATACGAATTTTTATAGAACTTTTAATTTTAAATTATAAAAAACTTTATATTTATAGATATTTGCAAAATTTGACTGAGCCGTTTAATTTTGTTGCTTGAAAAACATTCCTAAGTAGGTGCGTTTAAATAGACGGAAATTTTGTTTTTGCAAACTGCTGATTATCAACGTATTGTAAAACTCATAACTCATAATTTATAACTCATAACTACTTTATTTACAAACGATTTAAAAACCGAGTAACATTTATGGGTAAGTACGATAAGTTGATTAAAGAAAATCTTAGATATTTAGTACCGTCCTTAGCCCGTAGAATGGGCATTGATTTGGTACGCGGACGCCTCGAAACAATTAAAGATAAATTGCAATATACCGTTGAGCGTGAACCTGATTTTTTATTCAAAGTTTGCCACAACGACCCTTCGGAAGACTACATCGCGCAATTTGATTTCCAATCGGGAAACGATAACAATATGCCCGAAAGGATGTTGTTTTATCGCTGTTTGGGCAAATTTGTCTATCAATTACCCATTCGTCAAATCGTTTTTTACATCGGTAATGACCCTATGACGATGGTTAATTCTATTGATGAACCTAAATTGTATTACGAATATGAATTGTACGATATTCGGATATTCTCTGCAAATTGGTTTCTTGAATCGGACATTCCGCAAGAAGTCTTACTCGCCATTCTCGGCGATTTTGAAGGCGAAACACCCGAAATTATGATGGAAAAGGTTATTTTACGTCTAAAAAAAGTCTCAAAACGTAAAAAAGACTTTCAAAAATTCATTTACCAGTTGCACGTGTTAAGCGATTTACGTAAATTGCGACCATTATTTAACAAAAAAATAAAAACAATGCCTGTACTATTTGATGTTGATTTTTCTGACGACGAACTTTACCTTGACGGTATTGAAGTAGGCGAAAAAAAAGGTGAAAAAAAGAAAGCTACTTTGCTAATTGAAAAACTACTTCTAAGTAGAAATGCCTCACTTCAATACATTGCCGATTTTGTCGAAGAGACAGAAGCCTTTGTTCTGTCCATAAAACGCCGACTGATTCAAGAAGGTAAACTTCCCGCGCATGGCTAAAATGAATCAATTTCAACGTAAAAACCCTTAAAAACGGGTGAAATACTGAGGGGTATTTCACCCGTTTTATTTTTAAAAGCATAAACAAGTATTTTCCTTTATTTTTGCCTTTATATTTATTTCAATATAAAATAAAATGTAATTTATTATGCCAAAATCATATTCGCAATTTGATTACGATGACTTAAAAGAATTAGGTCTTCAAGTTGGTGAAAAAGCCTTTATGCACGAACTCAATTATACGCCTATAAAAGCGAGTGATTATCTGAAAACGACGCTTGAACGAAACTTACGGCGCAAATTGAGGTCTGAAAAAGCAAAATCAGAGTTTCTTATTTCGCCCATTTTAGCCGAGTTAGAAGAACTCAATTTACAACGTTTTGCGCTCTATTCGGGCTATAAATTCAATGTCTTGCCCAAGCAAGGTTTGAGTGGATTCTGTGATTTTGTTTTATCCTTTGAACCCACCGCTTTTCGGATTGAAGCACCTATTTTTTATATTGTTGAAGCAAAAAATGAATTGCTCGAAGGCGGTATTCCTCAATGTGTTGCCGAATTATACGCGGCTCAAATTTTCAATGAACGGGCGGGCAAGCCGCGACCTATTTTATACGGTGCTGTTACGTTCGGACACGAATGGAAATTTATCCGCTTTATCGGTAAAGAAGCGGAGGTTGATACTTCTACTTTCTACCTCAACCAAATTGATCAAATTTTAGGAATCATGCAATATATCGTCGATAATGCGTGATTTACTTGTAAAAACGCTTAAAAATACGATTTATACTGAGGGGTCTCTTTTCGTATCACGGACTTCAGTCCGTGAGCTTTTAGACATTCACGGACTGAAGTCCGTGATACAATTTTAATAAAGTCCGTAAAACAACTTACTTTTTTACCTTATCCAACCAACCACCTTTGAACCCTGCCTTCTTCAAACCCGCCACGATATAAGGATTTTTACGCATCAATTGCCACACAAACGCCGAACGGTGATTCTCGATTTGAATGATAATCGGCCCTTGGTCAATGCCTAAATAATCGCGGTCAATCCAGCCACTTTCGGCGTAATTTGGATTGGAATTGTCTCTTGAATGGTGCGTATAAGTCGGATTGTAGGCGTCTTTGAAGCCATATTCGGTAATGAGGGGCGTGTTATAATATTTATTCCACATATTTTCAAGCGCAGGAATGCAGACTTCGGGGGCGAAAGGAATTGAACCCGCAACCGCCGTCGGTGCAATTGTCCCATCATCAATAATTTGCATAGATGCTGCCCCACGAGCGCGGTATGGCAAAAATTGGAAGTCTTTACCGTTGCGTTTTACGAGCGTGTCGTTCGGGCCATCGCAAGCCGTCAAACCCCACTCATTTTCACTATAATTCTTAAATTTTTGAGGATTTTCGATACAATATGCGCGATTTGCAAGGGTTGCGCGGCGCGAATTTTCAAAATAATCAATGCCTTTTGTCGCCATGTACGGGTCTTGAATGCCCTTGAAATCAACGTACATTTGACTGTATTGATGCCCAAAAAGCGGGTCAAAATTGACGTGTTCTTGTCCTTTAAAAGTCGTCCAAACGTAGGGTTTGCACCACCTTTCCCACGCGTCGGCGGGAATAGGATGCGTCGGCGAACCCATCGCCATAATCAACAAAACCATCGCTTCGTTGTAGCCAATCCATTCCGCCGAGAGAAAACCGCGCTCGGGATGATAGCCCATGGAGAGATTATTATTTTTTGTAAGAAAAAAAGCCCAATCCACACGGCGGTACAATTTTTCCGATAATTCATGAATTTCATGCTCAATTGGGTCGTTTTCTTTGTCAAAATACGACATAACAGACAAAATACCCGCCATCAGCAAGCCTGTATCAATTGATGATAATTCTACATCTTGAAACCGCAACGCCTTTTCATGGTCGAGAAAATGGTAATAAAAACCTTTGTAACCACTCACACCCGTTTTGGCGTCGCCTTGCGGCATCGCCCACAAAGCACGCAATGTTTTGACCGTCCGTTCCGCCGCTTGCCCCCGTGTGACGTAGCCGCGTTCCGAGCCGATGCAATACGCCGTCAGTCCAAAACCCGTTGCCGCAATGCTCGTAAAATTGCGCTGCGGATGTCGGTCAGGCACTTGATAATTGGCGTCAATCAAATCCCAAAACCACCGAAATGTGCGGTGCTCGACTTCATCGAGCGAGAATTTTAGGTGCTCTTTCGGCACAACAGAACGTGTTGAAAGCGTCGGTTTTTGGTCGCAACCGAGCGTAGATAAAAGAAAAAGAAAGGGAATGAGTAGTTGTCTTAATTTCATAGAAAAGTCTGTTTGAACGACGTTATTTTTTTATTCACGAAATGCAGAGAAGGTTTTTTTTTGTCATTCAGAAGAAATCTCTATCGTGTGTGGTTGTCGCTACGTGTTTTGTCATTCAGAAGGAATCTCTATTTTATGTGTTGTTTTTTAAGCGATAACAAGTTATAACGACCACGCATAATAGAGATTCTTCCTTATTGACAAAAACATCACGACGCACATAAAATAGAGATTCCTTCTGAATGACAAAAAAACTACTCTTTTACAAACTTGCTATTAGCCACCAAACCCTTGTCGCCAAAAGCAGAAATAACGTACATTCCTTTGTCTAAACCGTCGAGCGAAAGCGTGGTATTATCAGCATTATTCAACGCCACAACGGTCACTTTTTGACCCAACATATTGGTAATTTCCAAGCGACGTACCCCCTCAGTATTTTGAACAAACAATTCATTTACGGCAGGATTTGGATAGACATTCAAGCGTTCAACTTTCGCCGATTCAAAAATGCTAACGCGACCGCAAGAACCTGTGCCAATCACAATATCATCGACATAAGACGTTTGAATCGTTGCCGCCAACGGCAAAGTCAAATCAATAAACATTGTCAAGCGTGTAAAGCCTTCTTTTCCCGTCAAAACGGGTGTGCCTCTGCCCGTAAAATTGATGGTAATTTCTTCCCATTCGTTCACTTTTGTATTGGCCACCATAACCTCAACGTTGTTCGGGCCGTTTGGCGAGCCTTCCAATTTAAACGCTAAGTTACCGATGTGATCCATCAATACTTTCGCTTTGACAGTCAAAGCAGTTGTCGGCCAAGCCAACGGTGCAGGGAAGTCAAAAAAGCCACCCGCATATACTTGACCTAAAGGTAAACGCTTGAATTCCAATACGTTATTACTTAAATCAATTCCTAATTTCTTAGGATTTGTTACAACCCGTGCAAATTTTCCATCAAGCGTATCATTGCCAAAATAGAAGAAAGGCAAGGTTAAAGCGGGTGTTTCAAAATCAAGCGCACAGCCCGTAATTGGCTCTGATTTCCATTTTACATCATCAATTAAGTAAATATCGTTGCCCGTATTGGCATTTCCTGCGTTGAAAAACAGAGCGATATTTTTGTAATTATTGGCCTTGACGGTGCTAAAATCAATGTTAAACGTCTGCCATGTATTCGCCGTTCTGACGGTATCCCAAATCTCTTTTGCACCCGAAGTACCGCCTTCCAATTTGAATAAAATCGGCGTATTTGCCCTTGGCGCATAAACTTTTAGGCTCAATTGATTGAATTTCGACAAATTCAAAGCCGTCGCACTCACAATGCTTAAAGCCGACCATTCGTCCGCAGGGTCAGCATAGCGACCGATTTTTGTACTTGAATTGAGTGGACCCAATTGTGAATTATTGACAACCGTCAAACGGTCGAGACCACCACCGTAAACGCCATTGCGCTGACATTCGTAGTCGTCTAAAGTCGTCAAAACAGGCACAATGCCAACGCAAGGGTTAAGCGTCAATTTGCTCAATTTCAAATTATCATAGTGGTAAATCGCACCACTTGCCGCCGTTCCCGAATTGAATAAAATATTAATCGTAGAAATATCCGTAATGCCAACGGCTGATGTAAAATCGAAGCCCACATTCGTCCAAGTTCCCGCCGAATCGAGCGTGGCTTCCGCTTCCTTCGTGCCTTGCAACGCGCTAACTAATTGAATCTTAACCTTTTGTCCAACCGAACCCGCAGGCGCAAGGACTTGCAAATTGACTTGCGGCGCATTGGCTTCTACCTTAAAACCTGTTGGCAAAGCACCCGAAAGTACCGAAATAGCCGTTGCACCGCGTGTAAATTTACCGACATTCGGGCTGTTATTTGTCCCATTTACGGTTGGATTTGCCACCCGTGCGTACGTTCCCGTGGAGGTTGTCCACGTCATTTTTGCCGCCGTCGGCTCAAAATCTTCGAGCGCAGGGGCTTCCGTGAACTGCAAATCATCAATATAATACGTGTCGCCCAAAACGCCATCAACGCCCGCATTGAAGAACAAAACGAGTTTTTTCAAGCCTCGGAACGCCGCAGGGCTGAAATCAGCACCAATGTCGAGCCATCTGCCCGTCATTGCCGCCGTAATTTGAACGGGAACTTCAAGTTGCGCGCCACCGTCTTCCAATTTCAAGAGCAGCAAACCCGCTTTCGGGGCCCAGAGCTTCATCCGAAAGTAATTATTGACGCTCAAATCAATCGGGTCAACGTTGTTGTGCAAAATATTGTCATACTGCCCACCAACAACGTCCTTGTATTGACCAACTTTTGCCGACGTGTTGACGCCCGTTGCACTTGGATTGTTGACAACGGTCAAGGAATCCCAACCATTTTGGTAATTCGCATTGCGTTGGCACTCAAAATCGTCCAACACATTACGATTTACCGCTACGCCAGAACACGCATCAGCAGGTAATTGCTGAATATTGTCGAACCAAAACGTGTCTTTTTTGGAATTACCCACGCCCGCATCAAAGAACAAAATGAACCGATTGAGCGAATCAATCGCCCGTCCGCCGAAATAATCAAGGGTGTATTCTTGCCATTGACCCGCGACGACCATCTGCCGCGCTACTTCACGGCTACCGCGAGGGCCTTCAAATTTGGTAATCAGCAAACCCGTTTTATTGGTTAAAACGCTGACTTTCAACTTGTTATTCGTCGCCAAACTAACGGGCGTTGCAAATTTTGCCCAAAAAAGGCTGTAACCCGTCGAGTCTTTTTTGACGTAGCGACCAACTTTTGTCGAGTTGTTAATCGCGTTCGGTTTGGGATTGTTGACAACGCCGTTCCAAACGCCGTCGGGTGCTTCCCAATTGAGCGACGCCGTGCCGCTTTCAAAATTCTCATTGATTTGGGCTTTCATAAAACCCGTTGCTGCGAGTAACAGCGTCAAACAAAGTAGTAATTTTTTCATATTGTAAAAATGAATTAGTGAAAAAAATTGTATCACGGACTTTAGTCCGTGAACGTCTAAAATTCACGGACTGAAGTCCGTGATACAATGCTATAACTTTATAAATTTATGTTGTTGCAAAAAATGAGACCCCCTCAGTATAAACACGTAAAAACCGCTTACCAAGCCCGTCGTTTCGACCATTATTTCCGTTTTTCCTTCGGGTAAATTTTTATCCTTGAAGACTGTTTGAACAACGCGACCCGTCATGTCTGCAATCTCTAAATTTAGTGTTTCTGATTTTTGTAAATCAATCAAAATCAACGTTTTATCTACACTTGGATTAGGCGAAATGGAAAAAAGAGACCCCTCAGTTGCTTCGTTCCTCGCAATGACATCTTTCGTCGAAGTAGCGTCCGAAACGAAGCCAATAGCGTCCAAAGCGGGCTTAATTTCAGGATTTGACATAAACAAACGCCACAACAAACCCGTCCGATGATTCTCAATCATGCCGACAATGGGCCCTTGGTCAATCGCTAAATACGACGTGGCGTACCAATTTTGACCTAAATTAAACGCGTCGTAAAAACCGTATTTTCCCCATA